>JAZNFN010000181.1:0-9505 GCA_045576035.1 Christensenellaceae bacterium | reverse complement strand
CGTAGAACTTGGCAAATATTACAGCGAAAACGGTGCGGATGAACTTGTTTTTTACGACATTACCGCATCGAGCGACGGTAGGGCGCTTTTTACCGATATATTAAAACAGGTTGCAAGCACTATATTTATTCCACTCACGGTTGGTGGGGGAATAAATACCGTAGACGACTTTGATAGAGTTCTTAAATGCGGTGCGGATAAGGTAAGCGTTAATTCGGGTGCAATAAAAAATCCTAACCTTATTTATGAAGCGGCAAAAAAATACGGAGACCAATGCGTAGTTTTATCAGTCGACGCTAAGCGTGTGGACGGCAAGTTTACCGTTTTTTCAAAGGGCGGTAGAGAAAATACAGGAATGGATGCGTTGGAGTGGATAAAGCGTGGCGTAGACAACGGTGCAGGTGAAATCGTGCTTAACTCTATTGATACCGACGGTGTTAAAGGTGGATTCGACCTTGAAATGTTATCGGCGGTGTGCGATATTGTTTCCGTTCCCGTAATCGCTTCGGGCGGAGCGGGGTGTGAGCAAGACTTTGTAACGCTATTTAACACCTTGCCAAAAGTTGATGCCGGGCTTGCGGCTTCAATCTTCCACTTTGGGCAAGTTAAAATTAACGATTTGAAAAAAGTATTGAACAAAAACGGTATACCCGTTAGATTATAAAGGAGAAAATATGTTAGATATTGAAAAGCTTAAATTTGATGAAAACGGACTTATCCCTGCGATAGTAGTTGATGCGATTACTAAAAACGTTTTAACGCTTGCGTATATGAATAAAGAAAGCCTTAAAATTACGATGGAAAGAAAGCTTACTTGTTTTTATAGTAGGTCAAGAAAAGAATTGTGGCTTAAAGGTGAAACAAGCGGTAATTATCAGCACGTTGTTTCTATTACAGCCGACTGCGATAGTGATGCGCTTGTGGTTATGGTCGAAAAGGACGGACCTGCTTGCCATTTGGGAACGGATAGTTGTTTTTCTAATAGACTATGGGAAAACGACGAACTTAAAGAGTTTTCTCTTGAAGGGCTTGCAAAGTTAATCGAAGGTAGAAAAACGGATAAAAAAGAAGGAAGTTATACAACCTATCTTTTTGAAAAGGGTATTGACAAAATACTTAAAAAAGTGGGCGAAGAGTGTACCGAAGTTATTATTGCCGCAAAAGCGGACGATAAAAAGGAAACGGTTTACGAAATTGCCGACCTTGCTTACCATACGCTTGTGCTTATGGTTCAAATGGGTATATCTATTGAAGATATTCACCGTGAACTTGCGTCAAGGCACGTTATTGACCACAAAGTAAAACAGGAAAAGATGACTAAATAATTATTATGAGCGATTGGCTTAACTTAACATTTAAATCTTTTGACGGTGCAACGTTCGACTTTATGAACGGCTTAGCACACGCAGGAAAAGATTTTTTTAATCCGTTTTTTGAATTTGTTTCACTTTTCGGCAAAGGCGGAATATTCTTTATATTACTATCTATAATTTTAATGCTCTTTAAAAAAACACGTTTTGGTGGGTTTACTATCTTGCTTTCAATAGGTATAGGGGCGCTTTTTACCAACGTGATTATAAAAAATGCCGTTGCACGCCCTAGACCTTATACCGTAAACGAATATAAAGAGTATTGGGAGCTCGCAGGCAAGTGCGTTGAAAGTGAATTTTCTTTCCCGTCAGGGCACGCAACAGTTACAATGGCTTCTATGATGGCACTGTTTTTAACGTATAATAAAAAACGTTCGTGGACTGCTTTTGTTTTTGTCTTTATAATGGGCTTTGCAAGGGTGTATCTTATTCAGCACTATTTAACTGACGTTATCGGTGGAATTATCGTTGGCGGGGTAGCAAGTGTGGGAGCGTATTTCATTGCGAAAAAACTGTTTAAAATAATAAATTCACACGAAAATAAGTTTTGCTGTTTTGTTAAAAATGCAGACCTAATTAATTTATTTAAGAAGAAATAATTATCGGGCGATTATATCGCCCTTTTAATTTGTCATAAATTGTCGAAATAGAGCATAAAGTTTTACTACTATGTTTGGGAGGGGAAAACTTTGTGTGAAGATATTTTAGATAGAGTTATAAGGGAAGCGGAATATATTGCTATGACGGGCGCAACAGTGCGTGCGTGTGCAAAAGTATTTCACTTTTCAAAATCAACCGTTCATAAGGACGTAACTGAAAGGCTGTTTTTTATTGACAGAGAACTTTATAAAAAAGTTAAAAAAGCGTTGAATAAAAATCTTGCTGAAAGACATATCCGTGGCGGTGAAGCAACAAAACGCAAATATGCTAAAAAATAATTGACATATTTATAAAAAAATTATATACTATAACTATAAAATACCTAAACTAAAAGGTGCGCCTAATAGCAAAGGGATTGATAATGGAATTTACAAGGCTAGTTCCTTGTTTAATCACGTTCCTCCCTTTGCCAAGTTTCGCAGAGGGAGTTATTTTTTTAGGCGCAAAAGGAGAGAATATGAAAAAACTGCTTACTATTTTACTTAGCGTGATTATGGCAATGGGCGCTGTTGGTTTTTTAGGGTGCAATGCACCAAACCATACTGAACCGACAAAACTTTCATTTTATGCGCCAGACGGTGCGCCCGCACTTGCTATCGCAAAATTTATTAACGATAATGAAAGTTTTGGTATCGACGCTACCATTGACTATAACGTTGTTGCTTCAAGTGACATAGGTGGTGTTATGCAGACGGGTAAGGGCGATTTTATTGTTATGCCCGTAAACGCAGCAAGTAAACTTTATAAAGCCAATCAAAACGACCCTTACGTTATGACGGCGGTTGTTACGCACGGTAATCTTTATTTGATGAGTAGCGACGGCACGTCAAACCTTGAAAGTCTTAAAGGTAAAGTGGTAGGTGTTATCGGTCAAGGTTTAGTACCCGATTTAACTTTTAGGGCGATTTTATCGGATAACGGACTTATTGACGACGTGGTGTTTGGTGACGTTGCTACCCCTGATAAAATAACCTTGCGTTATTTTGCAAGCGCACCAGACCTTATACCTATGTTAAAGACGGGTAAACTTACAGTTGGACTTTTGCCTGAACCTGCGGCAACTAATCTAATCAAGGTAGCAAGTGATAAGACTTGGGAAAGAGTAGACGTTCAAGAACTTTACGATAACCAAAGCAAGTCTTATCCACAAGCCGTTTTAATGGTTAAAAAGAGTGTTTATAATAAATACAAAACTAATATTGATGGTATGGAACAAACGTTTATAAGTAACGTTTCGTGGGTAAAGCAAAATACTGCTTTGGCAGTTACGGCTGTAAACGGAAAACTTAAAGGTGGTTTAACGCCAAGCCTTAATTCAGCGAATATAACAGCGCAAGTGGTAGATAACTGTAAAATTTATTATCAGCCGTCAAGCCAAGCAAAAGATGTGGTTAAAGACTATATAGAAAAAATAATTTCTATTTCGTCAGCATCGGCAAAGACGGTAGGGGACGACTTTTTTGCATAGAATATGAAAAAACGTGAAAAGATTTTAAACTCAATACTTCCCTTAGTTGCAGTATTTTGCATAATAGTAATATGGGCGGTCGCCTCTAAGGTGATTGACAGCGAATATATTCTTCCTTCGGTTAATCAAACGTTGGAAGAAGTTTTTGCGTTGTTTTGCAAATCTGAGTTTTACTTATCTTTTCTTTTAACGCTTTTAAGAAGCGTTATATCCTTTGTGATTTCGTTCGGTTTGTCGTTTGTGCTTGCTTTTCTTGCTGTTAAACGAAAGTATGCTGAAAGGGTGATTTTACCTATTATAAGTCTTATTCGTGCGATGCCAACTATTGCAGTTGTGCTTTTATTACTGTTTTGGACAAATTCTAAGATTGCACCCGTTATCGTTACAATGATGGTTGTTTTTCCAACCACTTATACGCATATAAAAAGTGCGCTTGAAACGGTAGACTCAACGTCGGTTGAAGCGGGTATGGTTGACGGGGCAGATAAAAAACAGGTGTTTTTAAGAATAGAACTTCCGCAAATCTTACCCGCAGTTTTAAGTGCTATCGGCAGTGGAATTTCGCTTAACTTTAAACTTATGGTGGCGGCGGAAGTTATAGCGCAAACAGCAAATTCGTTAGGGTACTTATTGAACACCGCAAAAGTATATTTTGAAATAGCAGAGATGATTGCACTTGTATGCGTTGCTGTTGCTTTTGGAATATTGATTGAATTTGTGTTTAATAAATTAGCGAAAAAGAAAAGTGAATGGAAATAAAAAACCACCTTTAAGGTGGTTAAAATTAAATATTTACAATATCGTAATTATTATCTAAAAGGGTGAAGTTTTCATCCTTTTTTTCATTTGTTATAAGTTGACGGACGTTGCCGTTATCGTACACTGCGTAAACTGAACAGCCATTATAATTAGTTAAAATTTTTCGTAAAAATTTAATTAAGTCGGATTTTTCAACGTCGTTATAATCGTGGTTAAATGTGCACGCTGCTGTGGTGAGCGCATCGGCAGTAGCACCGTCAACACCTATTAGCGTTACACTTGCAACGTTAGTGTTTATGGGTGCGCCCGTCTTAGTATCTATTATATGACAGTAAGTTTTTCCGTTAGAACTATAAGTTTTTTCATAATCACCGCTAGTTGAAACAGAAAGGTTTTTCTTTTCGCCGAGATTGATAGTGATAATAGACGTAACCTTTTCAGTTGGGCGTGGGTGGCGAACGCTTAGCGTTTTGCAAGACAAGATATTCAAACTGCTACCGCCTACGTTGACGTATCCTAGTGTGTGTCCGTCTTCAACTAAAATTTGACAGGCGCGGTCGGCTGAATAACCCTTTACGATACCGCCGAAGTCAAGTTTTACGTCAGCGTTTAACTTTGTTACAGTTTTTGCCGTTTGGTCAAGTGATACGCTATCAAAGTCCAACTTATCAAGCGCACTTAGAATAGATTGATTATCGGGCACGGTAAAGTTTAGAGTTGGATAGGTGGGTGCAAATTGCCAAAGTTCAACAAGCGGATATATGCTAGGGTCAAATTTATTTTGTGAAAAAACGTAACTATCTTTTGCTTTTTGTATAATTGTCATTCCGTCGCTTGATAGCGTAAACGTTTGGTCTTTTTTAGCATTGTTAAATGCGTAGGTAAACGAAGACGTGTCTTTGCAGTCAAATTCATTTTGTAAACTTGAAAACATACTTTTAAGTTTTTCTTTTGTTGTGTTTGAAATTGTTTTGTCGTGCGACTCAATCCTAATTACTGTGTTAAAATAGTATAGGTCAAGAAAATCGCCACTGTTTACCGAACAGGACGCACCACACAGCGTGAAAATAACACTTAATAAAATTGTAAGTTTACAAAAAAATTTTTTCATTTGACCTACCGTAAAAGAGTAAAAATAAAAAGTTACGTTAATATTATACATATTTATCGGGTAAAAATCAAATTTATATTGACAAAGTCAATAACCTTTGGTAAAATAATAAGGTATTTTGTTTTATAAAAGCGTTACCGCTAAATAAGGGAAGTGAAAATGCCGAAATATAAGGTTGCCGACATAGTGTTTAGTGCAAAAATTAATTTTAAGTATACTGAAATGCTGTGTAAAAATTATGAATACGACGGGACAGAGCCAGAAGTTTTTACCGCAGAGATTACTGCTAATGATATTATGGCGGAAAAGGTTAAAGCGCCAGAGTATCCCGATGCTTACTTAGAAAGTCTTGCTTTGTTTAGAAAACTTTGTGAGTACACGTTGTCTTATGCGGACGGTATAATATTTCATAGCAGTGCAATAATGGTTGACGGTGAGGCGTATCTCTTTACTGCGCCGAGCGGAACGGGTAAGTCTACACACACTAGACTTTGGCGTGAAATGCTTGGCGATAAGGCGGTTATGATTAACGATGATAAACCTATAATAAGGTACGTTGACGGAGATTTTTACGTTTACGGCACGCCGTGGAACGGCAAACATCGCCTTGACACTAATTGTAGGGCAAAGATAAAAGCAATTTGTAAAATTTATCAGGCTAAGGAAAATCAAATTGAAAAGTGTGGCGTATCCGAAATGCTTATGACCATATTAAACCAAACCATACGCCCTGATAACTTACAGGATATGGATAAACTTTTAAGTATTATCGACAAATTGTTGACGCAAGTTAAACTTTATAAACTTGGATGTAACGTTTCTGCCGAGGCGGCGGAACTATCGTATAACACAATGAAAAAGGAGCAGTAATATGAAGATTAAAGATGGATTTATTTTGCGTGAAGTTGCAGGTAACTATATCGTGGTTGCCGTAGGCGAAGCAGTTAAGAGTTTTAACGGTGTTATTAACCTTAACGAAACGGGCGCATTTTTGTGGAAAATTCTTCAAACGGGTGGCGATGAACAGTCTTTAATCACTGCGCTTTTATCAGAGTATGAAGTAAGTGAAGAAATTGCAAAAAGGGACGTTCAAACGTTTATAACTAAACTTACGGAGGCAGGGCTTATTAAATAACGCCTATATTTACGATGGAAAAACTTGGGTTTGACAATAAAAAATATCTTGAAATGCAATCGGCAAAAATTATGGAACGTGTGGCTATGTTCGGGGATAAATTATACCTTGAATTTGGCGGAAAACTTTTTGACGATTATCACGCTTCTCGTGTTTTGCCGGGCTTTGAACCCGACAGTAAAATTAAGATGCTCTCTCAACTTAAAGAGCAGGCTGAAATTTTAATTGTAATTAATGCTAGTGATATTGAAAAGAACAAAAAGCGCAGTGACCTTGGCATTACTTACGACCTTGACGTTTTAAGATTGATTGATATATTCTTAGGCAAGGGCTTTTACGTTGGTAGCGTAGTTTTAACACGCTTTAAGTATCAACCGGGCGCAATCGCTTTCCAAAAACGCCTTGAAATGCGTGGCATAAAAGTATATAGGCATTATCCGATAGAAGGTTACCCGTCCGAAGTTGAAAAGATAGTTAGTGACGAAGGTTACGGTAAAAACGAATACGTCGTTACGACCCGTCCGCTAGTTATCGTTACAGCACCTGGTCCAGGTAGCGGAAAAATGGCAACTTGCTTATCACAACTTTATCACGAAAATAAAAGGGGCATAAAGGCGGGGTACGCTAAGTACGAAACTTTCCCCGTATGGAATTTGCCGTTAAATCACCCTGTCAACGCCGCTTATGAAGCAGCGACTGCCGACCTTAACGATATGAATATGATTGACCCGTTCCACTTAGAAGCGTACGGTCAAATGGCTGTAAATTATAATAGGGACGTGGAAATTTTCCCTGTACTTTCAGCAATGCTTTCAAAAGTGCTTGGCGAATGCCCTTATAAGTCACCGACCGATATGGGCGTTAATATGGTTGGGAATTGCATAGTTGACGAAGCCGTTTGTCAAAATGCGTCACGCCAAGAAATTTTGCGCCGTTACTATTCAGCGCTTCTTGACGTAAGAAAGGGCGAAATAAGCAAGGAAGTTATTTCAAAAATAGAAGTGCTTATGCAGAGAATGCGCATCAGTATTAACGATAGAACGGTCGTTCAACCGGCGCTTGAAAAGGAAGCATTGACAGGTGGTCCGTGCTGTGCGCTTGAACTTAGCGACGGTAGGGTTGTAACGGGTAAAACGGGCAAACTTATGGGCGCAAGCGCAGCAACTCTATTAAATGCACTTAAAGTTTTGGGTGAAATTGACGACCAAGTGGATATATTGTCTTCAAAGGTTATTGAACCTATACAAAAATTAAAGGTCAACCATATGGGTAGCGTCAACCCTAGATTACATACTGACGAAATTTTACTATCCCTTGCAGTAACGGCGGTTACTAACCCCACCGCAAAGATTGCGCTTGACCAACTTTCAAAACTGAAAGGCTCGGAATTCCACTCATCAGTTATACTTTCTCACGTTGATGAAATGACGCTTAAAAAACTTGGCATAAACGTAACGTGTGAGCCAAAAAGACAAACGGAATCGAATTTTTCCGTCAAATAATTAAAATTTATTAAACAAACTAACTACTTTGAATGCACCGCAAAAGTTGACTGCTTTTGTAAGGTGCATTTCATAATTATTAATGTTTTTTGCTAAAACCGTTTGATTATAATTTATCATAATGGTTTTTCGCTTGAATATATATTAATGTTTGCGCTTTTTGTCGCTTACGGATAAAATGAGAAAAATATTTGGTAAAAATTTCTTTTTTATAGACATAAACTGTTGACAAAAAAATTTAAGCGTGTATAATAGAACTTAGCACTTTAAGGTTGAGAGTGCTAACCGAATTAAAAAATATATGGAGGTATATAAATATGAAGGTTAAACCTTTGTTCGACAAAGTTGTTGTCGAAAGTTTAGAAAAGGAAGAAAAGACTTCTAGTGGATTTATTCTTCCCACCGCATCACAAGAAAAACAGCAAATGGCAAAAATCGTTGCCGTTGGACCTGGTGGAGTAATCGACGGTAAGGAAGTCGTGATGCAAGTTAAAGTAGGGGATACCGTACTTTACTCTAAATATGCTGGAAGCGAATTTAAGGTAGACGGCAAAGAATTGACTATTATACGCCAAAGCGACATTTTGGCTATCGTTGAATAAGGAGGCAGAAAAATGGCTAAACAATTAAAGCACGGCGAAGAAGCAAGAAAGGCACTTCAAAAGGGCGTTGACACTCTTGCTGATACCGTAAAAATCACCTTAGGACCTAAGGGCAGAAACGTTGTACTTGACAGAAAATTCGGTGCACCGCTAATCACTAACGACGGTGTTACCATTGCAAAGGAAATCGAACTTGAAGACGCTTTTGAAAACATGGGCGCTGCTCTTGTTAAGGAAGTTTCTACAAAGACTAACGACATCGCAGGTGACGGTACAACTACCGCAGTTGTTCTTGCTCAGGCAATGATAGGCGAAGGCTTAAAGAACGTTGCGGCAGGCGCAAACCCCATTATTTTGAAAAAGGGCATTGCAGGTGCTGTAAGCGTTGCTGTTGAAGAACTTAAAAAGAATTCAAAACCTGTTAAAGATAAAAATGCAATCGGTCAGGTTGCTTCAATTTCAGCAGGTGATAATACGGTAGGCGAACTTATCAGCGAAGCAATGGAAAAGGTTGGCAAAGACGGCGTTATCACTATTGAAGAATCTAAGACTATGAAAACCGAACTTAATACCGTTGAAGGTATGCAGTTTGATAGGGGTTACGCTTCTGCTTATATGGTTACCAATACCGACAAGATGGAAGCAGTTTTGGAATCACCCGTTATCTTAATCACCGACAAGAAAATTTCTGCTATCCAAGAAATTCTTCCCGTAGTTGAACCTATTGCTCAACAGGGTATGAGACTTTTGATTATCGCAGAAGAAGTTGAAGGCGATGCACTTGCAGCACTTGTTGTAAACAAACTTAAAGGCGTGTTCAACTGTGTGGCAGTTAAAGCACCCGGATTTGGTGACAGAAGAAAAGCTATGCTTGAAGATATTGCTATCCTTACGGGTG
>JAZNFN010000180.1:0-5849 GCA_045576035.1 Christensenellaceae bacterium | reverse complement strand
CATAAGACGTTGCCTTTTCACAAGCGTAAATTGCAACGTTGCCAGAACCTGAAACAAGAACGGGTTTGCCTTCAAAACTTGTGCCGTTAGCTTGCAACATTTCGTTGGTAAAGTAGCAAAGACCGTAGCCTGTTGCTTGCTTTCTTGCAAGTGAACCGCCGTAATGGAGACCTTTACCGGTAAGCACGCCTACCCATTCGTTTCTAATTCTCTTGTACTGACCAAACATATAGCCAACTTCCCTTGCACCTACGCCGATGTCGCCTGCGGGAACGTCAACGTCTGCGCCGATATGACGGTAAAGTTCAGTCATAAAGCTTTGGCAGAAATTCATAATTTCGTTGTCTGACTTACCTTTGGGGTCAAAGTCAGAACCACCTTTACCGCCACCCATAGGAAGCGTGGTAAGACTGTTTTTGAAAGTTTGTTCAAAGCCAAGGAACTTAATAACGCTTAAATTAACTGACGGGTGAAGCCTAATACCGCCCTTGTAAGGACCGATAGCAGAGTTAAACTGAACTCTAAAACCACGGTTTACGTGGGGTTTGCCTTGGTCGTCAGTCCAAGGTACTCTAAAAATAATTTGCCTTTCAGGTTCAACTATTCTTTCAAGAACACCTGCGTCAACTAAGTCTTGTCTTTGTTCTATAACAGGTTCTAAGGTAGAAAACACTTCGGTTACAGCCTGAATAAATTCGGGTTCACCTGGGTTTCTTTTTTCAACCCTTTGTAAAAGGTCAAGCATGTATGCGTTTTTTATTGCCATAATTTTATCCTCCAATGAGAAAATTTGTCGTTCGTTAAAAAGAATTATATCACATTTTTTCAAAAATGGTTATTATTTTTAAGGTAAAATTTATACAAATTTTTTATAGTTTGTATTATTTTCTATTATTTTTCGCTAAAAACACCGTTGCAAGTCGACAAAGACTGCAAAAATTAGCAGTAAAAATAATCCTACCATATGGATTATCCCTTCAACACGGCGATTGAGTGGTTTCTTCCTTACCCCTTCAATAGCGGTAAACACCACTCGTGAACCGTCAAGTGCAGGGAAAGGCAACAGATTAAACACTGCAAGGTTTACGCCTATAAACGAAGTCATATTAAGAAGATACCTAAGTCCGCCTATCTTGATTGCATCTGCCGTAACAGCAATAGTAGTTACCGTTCCACCAAGCGAACTTATGCCAAGCGTACCCGTTATAAGTTGACCTAAAATCTTAAATATCGTACCTGCAAGCATAAACGAATAGTCAAAACTTCGCCCTATCACTTGAATAAATCCAAGTTTTATGCTTGTTGAATACAGTTCACTACTTGTTAAAACGCCTTTTTCGTCAACTTCGTGCGCTATTCCAAGTGCAGAAAAAAGCCCACTCATATCTTCAACGTTATTAAAATTCGTATCCGTTCTAAGTTCAACTTTTATCGGTGTATCAACACCATTTCTTCTTACGACAAAATCAACCTTATCGCCCTTTTGCTTGCCTTCAACAGCGTTCATAAGGTCAGTTGTCATATACACGTTTTTACCGTTTGCAGAAAGTATAATATCACGCTCTTGCAAACAGTATTCGGCGCTGATTTCGTTGGTTGGCGTTATTTCCATAGGAACAAGCACGGTTTGACCGTACACGCCGAACATAAGCATAATTACAAGTAGCGCAAGAATATAATTCATAAGCGCACCCGATACTAGAACGATAATCCTTTGCCACCATTTTTTGTTGTTAAAGGCAGTTGGATCGTCGCTGTCGTCGTCTTCACCACGGAACGCACAAAATCCGCCCACGGGAAAAACTCTTAAAGAAAACAACTCACCGCTCTTTCTCTTTTTACTAAATATTTTAGGACCGAAGCCTATTGCGAATTCATCTATGCCGAACCCGAAAATTTTTCCGGCAACGTAATGCCCGAATTCGTGCACGGTAATCATCACCAAAAGCACTAAAATTGCAAGCAAAATATAACCGATAGATGATGCGACTTCCGACACGGAAGCAAGTAACAAATAATTCATTATACTCCAAATAAATCGTCAACGTATTTTCTTGAAAATGCGTCCGCCTCGACAAGGTCGTCTAAGTGAACGTGTTGCGGTCCATCGTACGCTTGAAGCGCACCATAAAGCGCTTTATAAATATCGGTGTAAGAAATCCTACCGTCAAGGAAGAGTTTAACCGCCCTTTCGTTTGCACCGTTAACAACCGCAGGATAGTTTGCCCCCGCCCTTGCCGCTTCAAGCACAAGGTTAAAGCACGGAAAACGGTCGTGGTCAATCTTTTCAAAAGTTAAACTTTTAAGCGCCCCAAAATCCAAACTCTTAATATCCGTTTTTAGTCGCTCTGGGTAAGATAATGCAAGTTGAATAGGCAGTTCCATTGACGGATAACTCATTTGTGCTATCACTGCACCGTCGTTAAGCTCTACCATAGAGTGTATGATACTTTCACGGTGAATTATAACGTCAATTTTGTCGAAAGTTGTATTATAAAGCCATTTTGCTTCAATTACTTCAAACGCCTTATTCACAAGCGTTGCACAATCTATTGTAATTTTTGCGCCCATTGACCAATTAGGATGTTTAAGTGCGTCGCTTGCGGTTGCTAAATTTAGACGCTTTTTATCGTAGTCCCTAAACGCACCGCCACTGCACGTTAAAATAATTTTTTTAAAGTCGGCGTTATAATCAAAGTTAAGCGCTTGCCAAACAGCCGAATGCTCACTGTCTATCGGCATAATCTTAACGCCTTTTTCTTTTGCCTTGTCCATAACAAGTTGACCGCCAACAACAAGACTTTCCTTGTTTGCAAGCGCAACGTCTTTGCCCTTTTCAATAGCATCTAATACAGCAATTATACCCTTAAAGCCGACAAGTGCAACAACGACTACGTCCGCTTGGTCGATAATAGCGTTCTTAAAAGCGTCTTCACCGTAAAAAAATTCAGTACCGTTTGGCATTTTTTTGTCAAAAGGCAACTTGCCCGCAAGTGTTGCCACTTGGGGTTTGAATTCGTTTACCTGTTCTAAAAAATCACCGCCGTTATTTCCGGCGGCGATAGAAACAATCTTAAATTTGTCCGGATGACGACGTACAACTGCTAACGTTTGTTTACCGATTGAACCCGTACTTCCAATAAGTGCAATTTTTTTCATTTTTATTTCCTTATACTAACCAAAACACAAACCAACACAAAACTATTGCAAACAGCGTGCCGTCAATTCTATCAAGTACACCGCCGTGCCCTGGCAAAAGTTTGCCCATATCTTTAATGCCAACTTTGCGTTTTATGTAACTTTCAAATAAATCGCCAAACAAAGTTAATATGCTTGCAAAAAATCCAACTAAAACAAACAAAAGTATGGGCGAGAAGAAGTTTACCTTTGGCGTAAATATAAAATACACTATAATTGCACTAAGTATTCCGCCAACCATTCCACCGATAGCGCCTGCCCAAGTCTTTTTAGGGCTTAGTTTTGGGCAAAGTTTAGGTCCGCCGATTAAACTGCCCGTAAGGTACGCCATAGTGTCAGAACACGGCGAAACTACAAAAGCCATCAAAAGTGCGATGAACGCATTAGATTCAAGGTCGTTTGCAAGTAGCATAGTAAGCAAGAACAGCGTAGGATAAACGTACAACAAAATCGTGCTGGCAAACGTTTTACCGTCCACTGATTTTATTAACGAATACACGCTTACTACTATTAGCATAATTGCAGTAAGGTCAATCGCAAAAAGCCAACCCCAACCGTTTTTAATCAAATATTCGCCTATACAATATAAAGGAACGAATAGTGCTGAATAAATTATCGAAGCAGTAAACGAACCTTTTATAACACGGCTTTTAAGCGCCCTTGCAAGTTCAAACGTGCCGTAAACGGCAAAAAAACAAGTAAGTGCGTGAAAAATACGGTAATCTACAAACTGTCTTAATAAAAATATTGCTGTTAATACGGCAACGTAACAAGCGCCCGTAGCAGTTCTTTTCAACATAAATTACACCTTTCCAAAACGGCGTTTTCTTTCGCCGTAACTTTCTATTGCTTTATCAAACTCCGCCCCGTCAAAATCAGGCCATAAAACGTCGGTAAAATACAGTTCGCTATAAGCACCCTGATATAGCATAAAGTTTGAAAGTCTATACTCCCCACCCGTTCTTATAATAAGGTCAGGGTCTCCCAAAGACGCAGTATAAAGGTTATTGGATATACCCTGAACTGTGATTTCTTCGCCCTTACTTATAAGTTGTTTTACGGCGTGCACAATCTCTTGCCTACCGCCGTAATTAAGTGCGATATTTAAGACGTATTCGGTATTGTTTTTGCTTTGTTCTTCACCCTTGTTAATTATATCTACAAGGTCTTTTGAAAGTTCTTCTCTACCACCCGAAACGATAAGTCTAACGTTGCTTTTAACGACCTTTTTGATAAACTTTTTAAAATACGTCTTTAAAAGTTTCATCAATTCGTCCACTTCTTCTTTTGGTCGTGCCCAGTTTTCCGAAGAAAAGGCATAGAGTGTCAACGCCTTAACGCCACAGCTAAAAGCGTGCGTAACTATCGTGTCAACGTTTTTAGAACCGACGTGGTGTCCGTAAGAGCGTTTCTTCCCTCGTGATACTGCCCACCTACCGTTCCCGTCCATAATTATTCCGACGTGTGCGGGGATTTTATTTGTTTTCATTATACGGATAAAATATCCTTTTCTTTTTCAGCGCAAAGTTTGTCGATTTTGTCGATTGCTTCCGAAATAACTTTATCCACGTCCTTTTCACAAATAGCGTGTTCGTCTTCGGAAAGTTCTTTGTTGTTTTTCATTTTCTTTAATGCGTCCATACCGTCACGACGAATATTCCTTACTGCAACCTTGCTCTCTTCTGCCATCTTTTTGATTTGCTTAACAAGGTCCTTTCTTCTTTCTTCTGTTAAAGCAGGGAAAGTTAAACGAATAACCTTACCATCGTTTACGGGCGTTATACCAAGGTTTTCTGCAAGAAGTTGCTTTTCAATGATTTTAAGCATACTTGCGTCCCACGGTGCGATTACAAGACATCTACCTTCAACAACCGAAAGGTTTCCCACTTGGTTTATAGGTGACGGCGTGCCGTAATAGTCAACAAGTACCTTATCAAGAATGTGTGGATTTGCTCTGCCTGCACGAATTGTTATGTATTCGCCGTTAAGAACTGACACGGTTTTATCCGTTCTTTCCATAGTTTCCATTAATATCATTTCAAATTGTTCGTTTTCAATAGCCATAATTACTCTCCTTATCTTAATTTATATCTTTAATCTTCTTAGTTTTTAGTTATGAGCGTACCTATTCTTTCACCGCTAACAGCACGCATAAGTGCGTTTTGTTCAAATAGCCCGAAAGCAAGAACGTGTATATCGTTTTCCATACAAATAGTGATTGCCGTTGTATCCATTGCGTGCAATTCTTTTGCGATGTAATCTTTATAGGTAACCTTATCAAGTTTTTTAGCGTTGGGGTTAAGTCT
Organism: Christensenellaceae bacterium; assembly: GCA_045576035.1. GTDB lineage: Bacteria > Bacillota > Clostridia > Christensenellales > Borkfalkiaceae > UBA1259. The sequence continues at coordinate 345 of JAZNFN010000180.1, read as the reverse complement.
GGGGTCTGCATCGTAAATGCCGTCAACGTTTTTAGCAAGAAGCAATACTTCTGCGTTGATTTCGGCTGCACGAAGTGCTGCTGCCGTATCGGTAGTAAAGAACGGGTTGCCCGTTCCGCAAGCAAAAATCACAACTCTACCCTTGTTTAAGTGCGACATTGCCTTTCTTAAAATGTAAGGCTCTGCAACCCTTGTCATAGTGAGCGCCGTTTGAACTCTGGTTGGAACGTCTTTCCTTTCCAATGCGTCTTGAACGGCAAGTGCGTTAATAACGGTAGCAAGCATACCCATATGGTCTGCGGTAGTTCTATCCATTTCACGACCTTGTCTTCCACGCCAGAAGTT
>JAZNFN010000179.1:0-4156 GCA_045576035.1 Christensenellaceae bacterium | reverse complement strand
TGATTAGCATTTATGCGGTTTGGGTAGGAAAATACAAAAAAGACAAGTGTTTTTGCGAAGACGCGTACTTGGAAGGTACGAAACCAAACGAAAACGCGTAGTATTTTGCAGTATTTTTCAGCCAAAAATCAGTTAGATTTTGTGAGCGAGCCTTTATTACATAAAGGGCGCAAAAACTTGCATAAGCCCTGCAAACATACGGTGAATAACGTGGTTACGAAGTTTGTTTTTTTGAGTTATCAGTTCGCACTCAACAAGGGTATTAGCAAAATCTTGATTTACACTGTCCATAACCGTTTGGTCGCAAGTATAAACGGCGCACTCAAACTGTTGATAAAAACTTCTTAAATCCATATTGATAGAGCCGACTACAACGCTATTTTCGGTAAGCACAAGTTTACTGTGCACGAAAGAATCTTTCATCAAATAAACTTTTACGCCGTAATCCATAAGTTTTTCAGCGTTGTTTCTAGTAACACCGTAAACGAATTTTTTATCGGGAACTTCGGGCAAAATAATGCGAACGTCTACGCCCGACAAAGCTTTGTTTATTAAAAGGTTGGTGATAGTATCGTCAACGATAAAATACGGTGTCATTATATAAATCTTTTCGGTTGCGCCCGCTATCATATTTTCATAAACGGTTTTGCCTATGGGCATAGAAAAATCCAATCCGTCTGCATAAGGCACAACTACCGCTTCGTTTTTAACGCTTTTTGCAAGGTTAAAGAATTTAGAATAGTCTTCGCTCTTTTTGGTCAAAAACTCCCACTGTCTTAAAAATATAAGAGTAAATCCGTCAACTGCCTTGCCGGCAAGCCTTATACCCGTATCTTTCCAATAACCGTGCGTACGCTTTTCATTAACGTATTCGTCGGCAAGATTGCACCCACCAGAATACGCAGTCTGTCCGTCCACCACGACTATTTTTCTGTGGTCACGGTAGTTAAGCGCCACCGAAAAGATAGGCATAAGTCTATTAAATGAACAAAGTTTTATCCCTGCCTTTTTAAACTTGTTTTTGCTCTTATTAGAAAAGGTTTTATGACTGCCCATATCATCGTAAATTAAACGCACGTCAATTCCGTGCGACGCACGTTCACTTAAAACGTCATAGAACCTATTTAAAAGGTTACCGTCGGATACGATAAAGTATTCAATAAAAATAAACTTTTCCGCATTTTTAATTCGCTCTAAAAGGTCGTCAAAAAGCATAGTTCCAGACGGGAAATATACTGCTTTCGTGTCTTTGTATTTAGTAAATTTACCTGCATTAAATAAATAATTACAGTCACGTTCTACTACGTTGTTAGTTAAGTCAATCTCATTTTTGGTTATATACTGCTCTGAGTTTTCATATATGCGCATATAACGTTTTTTTGCTTTACGGAAAAATATACGTTCATCAGACAAAATGTAGATTATATATCCAAAACTAAAAAATAACAGTAAAAATATTATCCATACCGCTTTTGACAAACTGTTCTTGTTTGATGAAAGAACGTATATACAAGTTATTACGCTAAGCACAAACGAAACTGCTAAAAACCACCAAAACGCAACTGCAAACATTATATTAAGATAAATAAGCAGTCCTAATTGCGAGCCGATAATAAGCGCAACAATAAGCGTTTTAAGTGCGCCAAGTCCACCCGTTTCGGTTTTTATTTTTACTATTTCGGTATGCGGTGAACGGGATTTACCAACGGTGGAAACTTTTTGACCACGGGGATTAAACTTTTTCATCTTCATTTACCCCCGCAAGTAATTTTGCTTCCGCTATAATGCCGTCAATTTTTAATTTGATATCTTGGCTTTTTTCCGTATAGTTTTGTTTTTCTTTTTTTCTAAGATTTCTTATTTTTTTAAACAAATACACCGAAACAACCGCTTGCGCTAACACTAAAATTGAACCCAAAACGATTGAAAGAGTAGACTTAATTAAAAATATAAGCGCTAAAAACCCTAAAAGCGCACTTACGCCTAAAACTAAACTTGTTGAAATAACCGCTTGCGACTTAGCGTGGCGACGGCTTAATAAAAAAGAGTTTTCGTTTAGAAGATTTTCGTACTTTACTTGTAAATATTGAAGTCTATCTTTATTTTCAATTTTATGTTGCCTTTTAAACGACAAGTGAATTATATCGCTATACTGCTTATCCCACCACATATCCGTTTGTTCCCAACGAAAAGCGTTATAGGTCGATATAAGTTCATCCACTTTATCTTTTTTTACGGTTAAATTTAAATAATCGTAATTCCAATAATCTTTGTTAATTTCTTTTTTCATAAGCACCCCGATATAAAAAAGGTCATAATACCACTTATGATAATATTATAACCCTTTTTTCTTGAACAAAGATTAATTTTTTGTTAGTGTTTTGTAAATACTTGTCGTTTTAATCGGTTTGTTTGTTTTTATCTAAAACAAAAGGGAATTTGTCTTTTGGCAAAATCCTTGGCATAACCCCAATAAGCAAAGTGCAAATCACAGCGTTCCCGATAACAACGGCAAGTTTCCCTGGCAATAAAATCATAAGACTTTCAAAACTCATACTATACATCATAGAAAGCCCAAAGGTGTTTACTGCAAAGGAGTTAAGCACGAAGCAAATGATAAAAGATACAACTGTTTTAACATAATCGTTTCCCTTAAAATGCGTAAAAATTATTCCTGGAATAAAGCCCCATAATCCTGTACCTATACCAATAATAGGGTTATATGCGCCAAAGGGCATTACTATTCCGCAAATAAAATCGCCGATAAAAGAAGATGCAAAACCTAGCCCTGCCCCTAGAAGATATCCTGCTAAAAAACCGACTGTTGAAACGAACGATATTTGAAACAGGTCGCTTGCTTTAATAGTAAAATAATTTGCTAAAAATGCAAGTGCTGACAATATTGACGCATACACCAAGCGTTGTGTTTTAGATAGATTGTTGCGTTCTTTCTTCTTAGTTAGTGAAATTACGATAACCAAGACTAGAAAAACGACAAGCGCCAAATAATAATACCAACGCTTGACAACATTACCAAATATTGCTGAAAAATCAAACGGTGCTGGTGCAAGTAAAAAAGACATAAAAAAATCTCCCAAATAAATTTAGAGAGACCGATAAAATTTAAGCACTTATCTTTCGTGCAAAATAATAGCGGACGCGCAAAGGCACCGCAGGTTTCCCTTTCGTTTGCAAACGACATCCCATTTTGCAACACTTTACGCGCCTTTACTACTCTATGGCTACATAATAACAAATCCAACCTTTTTTGTCAACAATTTATACATAAAAACCACCGTTTTTACAATAATAAGCAGTATGGCAGTTACTTTTTTTAGAACACTTATTATTATAATAACACTTATCGTTTTAATGCGCCTTATGGGTAAGCGCCAAATCGGTGAAATGCAGCCGTCTGAGTTTATTATTACGCTTATTATCGCCGACCTTGCGTGTATTCCTATGGCGGACGTTTCCATTCCGCTTGTTTACGGAATAGTTTCCATTGCGTGTCTGTTTATTCTGCACCAATTATTTTCTCTTTTAGAGCAGAGCGGAATATTTTTTAAGCGCATAATATCAGGCAAGCCAAGCCTTGTAATAAATAAAAATGGTGTAGACTTATTAGAACTTAAAAAGAACAACTTAGGCGTTGACGACCTGATTGAAAGTATGCGAACGGCAGGATATTTTTCTTTTGATGACCTAAGCTATGCCGTGTACGAATCAAACGGCAATCTTTCGGCGTTTGAAAACCCCGAAAAGACCGACTCAAACCTTTCTCTTCCATTGCTTTTAGTTGGCGATGGGAAGATAAATAACAAGAACGTTACCTTAATTCACGAACAAAAACAAGACGTTTTAGATTTTATTTCTAAGCAAAACAGTAAACTCAAAAATGTTGAAGTTATGACGGTTGACGGCAACGGCAAAGTTTATTTTAAGACAAAAAATCAAAAATATCAAATTTTAAATTACACGCTAAAAGAAGGAGTACAATGGTAAAAACACTTATTTCAATGCTGTGCGTAGCGGTGATTTTACTTGCAGGCGCTATGTACGAAAGCGATTTTGTTAAAAGACAATTTTTAGAATTTCACGACGTTTTGAACGTGCTTTATGAAAAAGTGGACGATAAAACTGCCACCCAAGACGA
>JAZNFN010000178.1:0-5350 GCA_045576035.1 Christensenellaceae bacterium | reverse complement strand
TATTAGAACGTGTTTTTGTAAAATTACTGCATATATAATCTTTTTTACTTAATCACATCAGTTCACCCCCCATTATACGTTTAAATATTAAGGTGCACTTTAAAATTAACCTTTTATACCGCCGATAGCGATATTGCCCATTATCTTGTTTCTAAAAATAATAAACACGATAACGATTGGGATACAACTTACGATACTTGCCGAAAGTTTGAGCGACGTCGCCGCTTCACGTTCGGGATAAGATTTGAACTCAAACAAGCCGTAAGCAATGGTAGGTCTACCAGGAACGAAAAGCATAGGAGTGTAGTAATCGTTCCAGTTAGTGATAAATTGCAAAATAAATACCGCAAATATGGTGCTTGAAAGAAGCGGAACCATAATGGTCATAAATATTTTCAAATGCCCTGCACCGTCAATTTGCGCTGCTTCCATATAGGTTGACGAAATATTTTTAAACCCAGCGTAGAACACCAAGAAATACAGTCCCGTATACGAACTTTTAAGGACACAAACGCCAATGAACGAACCTTTAAGCCTTAAAAACTCCATGACTTCCATTTGAGAAGGAAGAGAGCCGACTATCGGGATAAGCATAACGATAATTGCGGTTGTATAAAGCACGCCTTTACCTTTAAAGTCGTACTTTGAAACAGCGTAAGCAACCATAATTTGACAAACGATAGTTGCAAATGAAACGGCAATAGAATATATAATCGAGTTAACAAGCATATCCATCATATAGAAATATTGTGGAGAGCCTGCAATTTGAACCCTAAAACTGTTAAACAACTCCGAACCATAATTTTGCCATTGCCAACCACCATATTCTTCTTGCGGAAAGCCGAAGAAATTTCTATAATAAATTGAGTCGTCGTAAGTTTTAAGAGAGTTAAGCACGCCTAAATACAAGACGAAAATCATTGACAAAACGTAAATTAACACCACGGTGAAAACAATGATTTGAAAAGTGTCAAGTTTGTTTTTTATAGAACTTTTATTTTTCATTTTTCTATTCCTCACTTGGTCCAAATTTTTCAAGTAGCGCCTTAACTGATAAGGTTATAGGTGTAAGAACTAACGTAAACAACAATCCGCCAGCCGCAGCATAAGGATATGTATCCATAGAAGTTGCGTCGGCAACTTTTACGAAGAAGACGTAGCCAAGCGTATCGAACGCACCGGACGAACCTTGGAAGAACGAATAGAAGAACCCGTAGTTTGTAAAAAATCCTGCAATACCAACTACAACGTATGTGGTGATAGTTGGGAAAATTAGCGGAACAACAATAGAAAACAGTTCCCTCATACTTGACAATCTTTCAAGTTTACCGTATTCCATAACTTCTTGCGGAATAGAACTCATTGCACCAAGATAAACGACAAGCGACCCGGCAAATTGCATCCAAAATCCAAAGGCAAGAACGGTATAAAAACTTGATGGATTGAGAACGTAAAGAAGTTCACTTGCACTTTCACCAAAAACAATTGGGAAACCATAGTTGATGATATTTTCACCACAAATAACGAATACCATACCGTTAATCATGTTTGGCATAAAGAGCATAACCTTAAAAAACCCAGCAAATGGAATTTTCTTATACACGCCATACGAAACAATAACGCTTACGGGAATACCGATAAAGAACGTAACCACAAACTGTATCAAAGAGTTTTTGAGCGCAAGAGCAAGGTTGCCGTTGACGAAAAGGTCTTGAATAACTTCACCGAAGTTGTCAAATCCAGCAAAAGAGTAAACCGCAGTAGCAGTATTGTAATCTTTGAACGCAAGCATAATTGAGTTAAAGTTAACGCCAACGTAGAAGATTAAAAACTGAATAATGGGATACATTAAAAAGAAAATCAAAAAGCGTGACTGAGTACCTTTCTTGCTTAAAACTTTTTGTTTTTTTACAGACGGGGCTTGCCCCGTCTGCAAAGTTTCTGAACTAATATTCATTTTGTTCTCCTAAAAGTAAAATGTCGTTAAAATAATGCAATTCATTAAATTCCTTCAAGAATACAATTAGTATTGATGTTGTTCACAACTTCTGAATAAACTTCATCAACTGATTTATTCGAACCTGCGCCGATAAAATAGCTTATCGGGTCGGTATAATTCACACCGCCAGCAACGATACGGAATTTAAACCAACCACCGTCCTTTTCGGCAAATAAAACTGTACTGTTTTGCTTAACAACGGTAGTAGTAGGCGTGTCAGAAATCATCTTAGCACCATCAGCGATATAATTGAAAATATTGATACCGTATTTGGTTAGATATTGATGGTCTTCTTCAGTAACCTCAAAGTCGAAAGGTTTAACACACCCACCGGTAGCACCGGTAAACTTAATCATTTGTTCTCTTGAATGAGTAAAGTACAAGAACAATTCTGCCAAGCTGTCTTGAACAGCATTTTTATCCCTATATTTAGATGGTAAGCAAACAAGTCCTGGACCCGCACAGTAAAGAACTTCGGGAGCATTGGTAATCGGTTGGTCTTTAATACCGTCAACGCCTACAAAGTTAGGGATAGGTAAAAGTCTAAAATCACGCTTGCCAAAACCGTCTTGCGGGTTGCTTTGAGCCATAGAGTCAAATTCGCCAATCATATTTACTTCCCAGTAACCACCGTCAACAAGCATAGCAATACGCTTTTCTTTTTTACTTCTAACGAATCTCTTTTGTGATTCAAATTCGTCAGTAGACTTCCATTTGTTGTAAACGTAAGAAGTATTGTTAGTAACATCATACATAGCCTTGATTGCGGCCTTTCTGCCTTCTTGCTGAGAAAGTTTTTTAATAGCGTTAGAAGGATTGATTTCGCCTAATTCAGAATGGTCGCCTTCAAAGCTATAATTGAGTTTGAAGTTATCATAACCTTCATAGTTAGCCCAAATATCCATAAACATATACATTTTTTGGTAGTTTTCAGCCCCTGACCAAATAAACGGATAAGCACCGCCCATATTATCAATTAAAGTCATAAAATCGTTCCAAGTTTCAGGCATACCATCATCGGTAGTCCCTTTTTTGCCGTCAGGACCGTAACCGATTTCAAGCGAACCGTCTTCATTTGAACCCCTGTCGATATCCGCTTGGGTTGCACCGAATTTTTCGCCCGTTTCAGGATTTTCGTCCTTAAAGAAGTAAAGTCCTGCCTCGTTAAGGTAATCGGCGTCGTAAACGATACCGGTGATAATATTACGGTAAGGTGCACCGTAATAGTTACCATCAACGTGCTTCATAGAATAAACGTATTCTTCGTCCATTAAATCCAACATAGAAGAAGAACCACCTTCACCGAAAGCAAGCGCACTCGTTTCAGCATTGAAAGTAATATCAATCAAATCACCGTTATCATCATAAACGTCTTTATTCAAATAATCGCTCACGTTTTTGAGTATTCCAAGTGAAGAATAAGCGGCGTAATCGGCTTGGTCAAGGAAATAGATAGAGTTAACTAACGACGGAGCATTAGATTGGAAAGTACCAACTTTAAACTCAGAAACTTTGTAGTCGATAACTACTTCTACACCTTTTTTGCCTTCTTCAAAAGATACGTCTTTGTACTTTTCTTCAAAGTCAACCTTAGCCCTATCAAGCCATTCACGGCCTAAGCCAGCCTTAAAAAGACCAACGTAAAGTTGAGTTTTGGTAGCGTTGTAACTGTTTTCACTACCAGGACCGCAAGCAGTTAGCGCGCTAGAACTGAAAATCATTAAAAGCGCAAGTACAATTGTTAAAAGTTTTTTCATAATTTTTCTCCTTTATATATTTATTTTTTATGAAATTCAAGATTAAAACGGATTTTATAAATCCACCCCAACAGCCCCTGTAACGTCGTCAAGAACAATCTTTTGCCTAACGTCGTCCTTTTTAAGAGTAAAGTTGAAATTTTCTAAGGTTAAACCGTCTACACGGCGCGCATACAAGCAACTTGCAGGGAAAGCGCCAAGCGCATAATATTCAGGATAAGTACCGCCTAGTTCACCGACGTTTATAGTTTTATTATTCGTAACCCCACCAGGCATATCGAAAGAACAGTTTTTTACGGCAATATTTTCTATTCTACTATTAGGGCTACCAGAAATAGCAAAACAAGCGTTCATATATGCACAACCATAATTATCTGCCACGACTAAATCTGCCGTAACGCCGTCAAAAGTAACGTTCTTAATGGTGCTTACTCTACAATCGTCGTCCTTTTCACCGTAAAAGCGCTTACGCCTATTACCGCACGCAATAAATGCGGGGCCGTTAGAATTTTCTATATATACGTTTTTGATATAAACGTTATCAACCGTTCCCCCGTCCGTCGACATTATTTTAATAGCGTTAAACATAGTGCCAAAAATGTGATTGTCCTTAAAGATAACGTTATTAAAATCCCCCACCGACTCAGTGCCAATCTTAAACCCAGATATTTCAGAAGTCATAGTGCAACCGGTTATGGTGATGTTTTCACACGGAATATTTGCCGTTGTTTTAAGCGATACACAATCATCGCTTGTGTTAAACGAACAATTTTTAACCGTAACGTTTTTGCAACAGTCAATGTCAATCCCGTCGTTATTGTACGACCAAAGCGAAATTACTTGAACGTTTTCCATAACCACGTTTTCACAGTTGAAAAGCGAAATAGCGCACGACGGAGAGTCCACTATGACTAAGTCGTGAATATACACGTCCTTGCAATTAACAAGCCTTATAACGTAAGGTCTTCTCAAAAATTCAACGTTTTTAAACCACAACGAACCTTGTCCATTTAATACACCGTTCTTTTTTGCAAAAATTTCAATATTCTGCTTGCTGTCGGCATAAATAAACGCACGCCCAACTTCGTTGTTACAAGTATCCCTATATTTTTTTCCAACAATACGATATTCAGAAAAATCAACCGAAGCCATTACAATCTCATTCTGCCCGATTGATAACTTCGCGTTTGAACTCAACGCTACCGGTTTAGTTATCCCGCTACCTAATTGCATATATCCCACCTTATTTACATAATTTATTATAACATTATTTTAACCTATAAAGAATAGGAAAAAGTTTCAATATGTGGTGAAAAAGTGTCATATACTAATATTATAATATAAAGCATATATGTTGTTTAGTCAGTTGCTATTAAAGGATAGTATATCCTTTAATAAGTTATAAAATACGCTTTCGCCAATTCCGTCATTTTGAGCATAGTCGGGCGCAAGCCCTCCGTAGCAAAGCGTAGGAGCGGAATCTCTTTTCCGTCACGTTGAGCGAAGTCGAAACGTCTAAAATATATAGATACTTCAACTCCGCTTCGCTCCGTTCAGCATGACGGAAAGAACTCAAAAACGGCTTCCCTAAAAA
>JAZNFN010000177.1:0-9369 GCA_045576035.1 Christensenellaceae bacterium | reverse complement strand
GTATAGGATACGGAATACTTTGTGGCGCACTGACGGGCGCATTCGTATTTTTATTTAAGTTTTTATCAAGCAAAGCAGAACAACTTTCACGATATATTTACGCTATTGCAAGTACGAACGTGTTATTTATTATGTTGGTGTATGTTGCACTTATCGGCTTTGCTATCTTGGTGCGGGTTTTACATAAAAAAGCGCCCGAAGTAAAGGGCGGTGGAATTCCCCGTAGCGAAGGTGTATTAAGGGGAATGTTATCGTTTAGGTGGCTAAGAACACTTATCGGCACTTTCGTAGGCAGTATGATAGGTTTTTTGTGTGGACTTCCACTTGGTTGTGAAGGTCCTGCCGTGCTTATGGGAACGGCGATAGGTTCAGCGTGCGTTAAGTTTTCAAAAAAGCAGTCGGCTTGGGGTAGATATATAATGTCAGGTGGTGCAGGGGCAGGCTTTGCCGTAGCGACGGGCGCTCCACTATCGGGTATACTCTTTACGCTTGAAGAAGTGCATAAACGTTTTACACCTATACTTACTATTGCAGTTTCAGTATCGGTTGTGTCGGCAACTTTTATAAGTAGGTTGCTTTGCACGTCTTTTAATATTGATTATGCGTTTATAAACTTATCTATGCTTGCCGAATTTGAACTTTCGCAAGTAGGATATTTATTGTTGCTTGGCGTGCTTTTGGCGCTTGCTGTCGGTGCGTTTGATTGGGCAATATCTCTTATAGGAAAATTTACTAAAAAATATAAAAGGACACTAACGCCATTAGTAAAACTAATAACGGTTTTTGTTATAACGGGCATACTTGGTTTTACACTTTCTGGCGCACTGTATAGTGGTCATCACGAAATTATTGAAACGGTAAAAGGTAACAAAATTTTAGCAACGGTAGTGGTTTTATTTGTCGTAAGATTTATTATGATGATGTTTGTTGCAGATAGTGGTGTTACGGGTGGGATATTCGTACCAACGCTTGCAATAGGTGCGCTAATCGGTGCGATATTTGCTGAACTTCTAATTTTAATGGGTATGCCAAGGCAGTTATATTCTACGGTAGTAATGCTTAGTATGTGTGCGTTTATAGGTGGAACTTTGCGTGCGCCCTTGACGGCAACGGTGCTATTTATTGAACTTTCAGGGCAGTTTACAAACCTTTTTTACGTTGCGCTTGTAGTATTCACAGTAACCATAATTACTGAAATCTTAAATAGAACGCCATTTTACGATAGAGTTCTTAAAAATATGGAAGAACACGAACATCAAGGCAAGGTCTGTTCTACAAGTTGTTTTAAACTTACTGTTTCGCACGGTGCGTTTGCTATCGGCAAAGCGGTAAGGGATATTATGTGGCCACAGTCTGCGGTAGTGCTTGACGTAAAACACGCAAACGATAGAATTCAAGAAGTTGAAAATGAGGGCGAAAAGAAACTTTATGCCGAAGATATGGTTATCGTTAGGGTAAAGTACGCTGATAAAGAACGACTCAAAACGCTTTTATACGACATTGTTGGAAACGATTTTGAAATAACCGATTATACACTGCAATAAAAACAATTCCCACGGTTGCCACCGTGGGAATATTTATCTATCATATTCAGTTTTAATTGCACCCTATATAATTTTTAGGATACCCGACTAACTTTAAGAAAATTATACTCTTTATCCGTCGCCTCCTTTACGACGACATTATAACTTAAATCGTATCCTACTTAACTATACACGGTGCAAACTTAGATATTTCTTCAATACTGTTCATTGGTCTGCACCCCCTAAATAAAGATTTCCTCTATTTCACTCCTTATCTATATTTTCTGGCTTTATTGTAACACGGATTCTGTGTTTTGTCAATATGTTTTTTAAAAATTTTGTTAAGAAAATTTACTTAAAACAGTATTGACAGATAAGTGTTTTTATGTTATTATTTAAAATAGTGGGTAAAAAAATAAGTAAGTGATATGAAAGGTTTTATAATTATAAATCCGTTTTTGGTGCCACAAGAAAGTGTCTATCAAGCGGAAAGGCTAAAAAGCGAATTTGAAAATAAAGGAGTGTCGGTTGAAATAATTTCCGATGCTTTTTTGCGTGCTGAATTAGACTGTAAGTTAAGGTCAGATTTAAGTAGTGCCGACTTTATCATTTATTTAGATAAAGATAAATATCAATCACAAATACTAACTAAACTTTCAGTAAGGATATTTAATAGTCACGAAGCGATAAGGTTATGTGACGACAAGGCGGAAACTTATATTGCGCTATCTAACGTAGGCATTAACTTGCCCAAAACAATTTTCGGTGCACTTTGCTACAATAAAGACTTATCCATTAAAGAAGAGTGGGCAGATAAAATTATTGACAGTTTAGGGCTTCCCGTTATCGTTAAGGAAAGTTTTGGCTCTATGGGAAAGGGTGTTTATAAAGCGGACGATAAAGAGAGCCTTTTAAGTATAATGGAAAAGGTTAAATTAAAACCGCACCTATTTCAGCAGTATATAAGTAAAAAAGTGGGCGTAGACGTGCGCGTTATTGTAATAGGCGGAAAAGCCGTTTGTGCTATGGAAAGAGTAAATGAAAGCGATTTCCGCTCTAACGTAGCAAGGGGTGGAAGTGGTGTTAAAGTTGAACTTAGCCCTGAATTCAAGTCGGTTGCTGAAAAGTGTGCGCAAGTGCTTAATCTTGATTATTGTGGCGTGGACTTGCTTTATGGGGAAAATAACGAACCTATCGTTTGCGAAGTCAACTCAAACGCTTTTATAGGTGGAATAGAAAGTGCAACGGGCTTTAACGTTGCAAAAGCATACTGCGAATATATACTTAACGAACTAAGTAAATAACTTAAAAAAGCCGTCGGGGAACGTCCCCGACGGCTTTAATATTAACTATCTATGTTTATATTCGTTTACGGCACTAACTATATTTTCTTTATTTGATTTTTTGCCGTGTTTTTCAATATGTATTTTATTTACGTCGCCGTGAGTCAAACACCCAGCACCGCCCACGCAACCACCGACGCAAGCCATACCTTCAATAAAGTTTCCATCAAGTATACGCTTGGTTGCTTTAAGAAGTGCAACTCTGCACGCTTCAATGCCGTCGCACGGAACGGCTTTAAGGTCAAAACCGTCAATACCACGTTCTTTTATTCCTTCGGCAACCGCTTCTGAAAGACCGCAACTTCTTGCAAAGATTCTGCCGTAGTAAGAAGCGTCGTCAATTTCTTCTTCGGGAAGATTGTTAATTTCTATATCCTTACTGTCGAACAGTGCTTGCAATTCTTCAAAGGTGATTACGCTGTCAACGTAGGGCGCAACGTCCTCTTTTTTATATTCCATTTTTTTAGCAGTACACGGACCTATGAAAACAACTTTTGCGTTAGGCTCATCTTCTTTGATTTTCTTCGCTATGGTTGCCATTGGGGAAAGGTTATGTGAAATGTAATCGGATAGGTCGGGGAATTGCTTTTTAACGTACGACACGAACGCAGGACAGCAAGAACTTGTTAAAAATCCTTTTTCGGCAAGTTCCTTTGCTTCCGAAAGTGCAACTATATCTGCACCCAAAGCCGCTTCAACCACGTCGTGAAAACCAAGTTCTTTTATGCCTTTAAGAACTTGCCCAAGTTTTGCGTATACGAATTGACTTGCGATTGATGGCGCAACGACGGCGTAAACCTTAAATTTAGTGTTGTTTTCACTATCTTTTATCATATTTATTACGTCAAGTATGTAAGACTTGTCGTTTATTGCACCCCACGGGCATTGATAAACGCACGCACCGCAAGCAATACACTTTTCATCGTTGATTTTTGCAGCTTTGTTTTCGTCCATAGATATTGCTTTAACTTTACAAGCCCTTTCGCACGGACGTTTGTGGTTGATTATAGCACTGTATGGGCAAACCTTTGCGCAAAGACCACATTCAACGCACTTAGATTTATCAATGTGTGCTTTTTGGTTAGCGTCAATTGTTATAGCGCCCTTTTTGCACGCGTCTTCACAACGGTGCGCAAGACAACCCCTACAAGCATCTGTAACTTCAAAACCGCCCATAGGACATTCATCGCAAGCGATGTCGATAACTTCAATTACGTTGGGATTGTTTTTATCACCGCCCATTGCAAGTTTAACACGCTCTATAACTATTGCCTGTTCTTTATAAATACAGCAACGCATAGTGGGTGTTTTTCCAGGCACGATTATTTTTGGGATATTGATAAGATTTTCACTAAGCGTGCCTGCCCATTGATAGCGTGCAACTTCTTTTAATACTCTGTACTTTAAATGCTGAACCTTTGTGTCAAATTTTCTCATACTAAACTGTCCTTACGTTAAAAATATTTGTGTTTTGCATCTGAAATTTTGGTTATGAATTGGTTATCTAACTTTGTTAAATGGTATTTCTTTCTATAAATTAAAACGTCTTTATACGTTTTAGTATTGAACGTGCATTTTCTTTCCACCAAGTTATATTTGTCAAGTAAGTCTTGGGGGATAGGCGATACCCACATAAAAGTGTTAGGAACTTGTTCTAAAAGCGTGAATTGAACGCCACGTTCAAACACCATTATACGTTTTTTGCTAAACTCTGAAAGTTCTGCCCTTTTAACGTCAATAAGCGGAAGGGACGGAACGTACGGGTCACCGTGCGTAATTTCTATGCAACTTGATAAATCTTCTGCCACGATAACGTCTTTACTTGCAAGCGGATTATTTTTAGAAACCGCCATAACGTAAGTGAATTCGTTAAGCACTTCGTAGTTAAGTTTTTTTTCGTCAAACAGCGTAGAAAAATACTTTTCAAACGCACTTTGATACCTTACGATACCTAGGTCGTATTCTTCTTTAACAACGTTGAGTATTGCACGCATAGAGTTTGTTTCTTTATAAACGATTTCCGCACTAGACTGGTCGTCAAGTTCTTTTGAAAATTCCGAAAAAGCGTATGAAAAATAACTTGCTCTTGGAACGCATACCGATAGGCGCAACTTCTTTTCATTGCGGTTTTCATAAATGGACTCTATCTTTTTAATTTGTGCAAGCGCTGTTTTTGCGTACAGCAAAAACTCTTCACCGTTAAGCGTGATTTCAAGTCCTTTAGACGAACGCTTAAAAATTTTAATTTTAAGGTCGTTTTCAAGTGATTTTATTGCCCTACTTAAATTAGGTTGTGAAGTATATAAGTTTTCCGCTGCTTTGCTTATAGAACGAGTGTTGGCAACTTCAACTGCATATTTCATGTGTAATATGTTCATAGTAGCCCTTTTGCATCCTTTATGTTATATTGACGCACATTTTTTATTCAGTATAACATAATTTATATGTTTATTCAAGTATTTTTAATCAGTTTGATATATTTAAATTTACTAATTTAAGGCAAATTTACTAAACCAAAAAACAAACTAAAATGCTTGCAAAAATGGTGTGATAATGATACAATATTTGTATAGAAATACAAAAGGTGAATTATGACAAAAGAAGTTAAAAGAATTGCGCTCATTGCGCACGATAACAAAAAACCAGAAATCATCGAATGGGCTAAAAAGAACGTTAATATACTCTCTCAATATGAGCTTTGTGGTACGGGTACTACTTCAAAACGCATTTCGGAAGCGACGGGGCTTAACGTAAAAGGTTATTTATCGGGTCCTCTTGGCGGTGACCAACAGATAGGCGCACTTGTCGCTCAGGGCGAAGTTGATTTAGTCGTTTTCTTTTGCGACCCCTTGCAAGCGCAACCGCACGACCCCGACGTTAAGGCACTGCTTCGTATCGCTAACGTTTACGACGTGGCTATTGCAACAAACGTTGCTACTGCGGATTTGGTTATAAACTCTCCACTTATGAAAGGTTAAAATATGCAAAAATTCGTACTAATTCCCGATTCGTTTAAAGGAACGATGTCATCAACTGAAATTTGCAATATAATGCGTGAACAGATATTGCGTTTTTATCCTGACTCAAAGGTTGTTTCAATTCCCGTTGCGGACGGTGGTGAAGGCAGTGTGGATTGCTTTTTGTCAGCGTTAGGCGGTAAAAAAGTCAACTGCACGGTAAGTGGACCGTATTTTGAAAAAATAAATTCGTTTTACGGTATGCTTGATGGTGACACCGCAGTTATAGAAATGGCTGCATCAGCAGGTTTGCCATTGGTTGAAAACTTAAAAAATCCGCTTAAAACTACAACTTTTGGCGTGGGTGAACTTATACTTTTAGCGGTTAAAAACGGGGCTAAGAAAATCATACTTGGTTTAGGTGGTTCTTGCACTAACGATTTTGGTGCAGGGGCGGCGGCTGCGTGCGGGATAAAGTTTATAAACGGTCGTGGTGAAACGTTCGTGCCAACGGGTGGAACGCTTAAAGACGTTGTAAAAATCGACTTTTCTTCATTGTCAAAAGAACTTGACGGCGTACAAATAGTTACTATGTGCGACATAGATAATCCGCCTTTTGGTGTAAGCGGTGCTGCGCACGTTTTCGCTCCGCAAAAGGGTGCGGATAAAGAACAGGTTGAACTTTTGGACTTTGGCGTAAAGCATTTGTGTTCGGTAATAAAATCTCAAACGGGATTAGATTTAGGAAGTTTATCGGGTGGCGGTGCGGCAGGTGCAATGGGCGCAGGAATGGTTGCCTTTTTCGGTTCTAAACTAAAAATGGGCATAGACACCGTTTTAGAAACAGTTGGGTTTGATAACGTTATAAAAGATGCCGATTATATATTTACGGGCGAAGGAAAGATTGACGGTCAAAGCTTGCGTGGAAAGGTTGTTATCGGCGTTTCAAGATACGCAAAAAAGCAATCCGTTCCCGTAATTTCTGTTGTTGGTGGTGCGGACGGTGATTTAACTGACGCATATAATCAAGGTGTAACGGCAGTATTTACAATCAACAAATTACCGCAAGACTTATCGGTAAGTAAGTTTTATAGTAAAGAAAATCTTGCTTTTACAATGGAAAACATTTTACGGTTAATAAAAAATTAAAAAAAAACAACTGCGCATACAATTCGTATGCGCAGTTGTTTTATAAAATGTCAAATGAATAAATTCTCACTTGATTGTCACCGTGCGTTTTAATCCACTTAATTTGCAAGTTTTGTACGGTTATACTTAATGGAATTTTAACAAAAGATTTGTAATTTTCTTTTATTGATAGTGCTAGTTTACCATCGGCATAAACGTCAAAGTCGCTTACAATACCACTTGCCGTTTTAACAGGTTTAAAGTCTTTGCCCGTGTGTAGTTTCATAGCAAACACACGCATTTTCAAGTTCTCACTTATGCTTTCGGCAGTAAAATCCCTGTCGAATACTATTCTTATACCATTAATATTTTGCGATGTCTTAAAGTTTAAGCAGAGTGAATCTCCAATCTTTTGAACGGCATAATTTTTATCGCCGTCAACTCTTGGACGTTCAATGCCGTTAAAGAGAGCAATTCTTTCGTTTTCGGGCAAATTAATTTCAGCGCTCAGAAATTGTTTATTTATTTCTCGCTTAAAGTGTGGTAAAAACACGTTATCGTCCATAAGTGCAGTTTGAAGTTCTCGTATATGATTTTTATATACTCGACGTGGTGAAATATTATATTTATGCGCAACTGATACAGCTGTACCTACGGCTTGCCCTAAAAGAGCGCACGTTGCCATAACTCTTGTTGATGACAGTGCAACGTGGCTGACACTAATATTTCTTCCTGCAAACAATAAGTTTTCTACGTTTTTTGAGTATAGCGCACGGTAAGGTAATCCGTAAGGTGACGGGGCAGGTATCATTGCGGACGGAACGGTGCCGTTCATACCGTCGGGGTTATGGTCGTCAAGTGGCCAACCACCGTAAGCGATTTCATCTTCAAAATTCCCACCATCTAAAATATCCTTTTATGTAACTATATAGTCGCCAATATAACGATACGTTTCACGTTTTCCGGGTAAAAACCCTATCCACTCTATTTCCCAATTTTCCATACCGTGATTTTGCTGATTTTTTATGTGGTCCCATACACCGTATGCGCATTTTAAAAGTTGTGTGCGAACTTTATCGGCATCGTAAAGTGAGTGCATATTTCCGCCAAGTTCAATCCACCATAAATTATCTTTACTTGTGCCAAGGTCGTGGCTTCTTTTCATTACGAAATTGCCGTTTGCCGTGTTTGCAAAATCCTCATCCGTCTCGTATACGTTTGCAAACGACGGGGGGATAAATTTAACAGGGTGGTCAGTTTCCCTTGCAGATAGTATGATTGACATTCCCATAGTCTTATCGTCGGCTTTATCTTGGGCAAGCGTTTCGTTAAACTCACTCTTACTTTCTCTACCCTTAGTATACTCTGCGCCGACCATAGGCGCTAAAATACTGTCGCCTGAACAGTCTGCAAAGTATTTTGCTTTAACGGTTATAAAAGTGTAGGTTGTAAGTTGCCACGCAGTAACGCTTTCAATTTTGTCGCCTTTTTTAGTGGCGTTTATAACCGAAGCGTTAAGAAATAATTTAATATTTTCATTTTCGCTTACCATATCGTAAAGCGTTGCATCTGTTAGTACGGAATTTAGGTTGGGGTTAAAGTGAATATTGCGTTCTTCAAATTCACTGATAAGTCCCGTTTCTTTATCGTATTTTCCTTTGGCGCCACGAACCCACATTCTTATTTCACTTGAAGCGTTACCGCCAAGCATAGGTCTGTCTTGAATAAGTATAACTTTTACACCGTGCCGTGCTGCGCTAAGGGCGGCAAAGCACCCCGAAAGTCCACCGCCGACAACTACAAAATCACATTCGTAGCATTTGGTGTTATGATTGAAAATTTCCATTTTTTGTCTCCTTAACTGTATAAATATAATTATAGGATAAAAACTTGACTTTTACAATGAGTTAATTTACAATATAAATGTAAAAAATCAAAGTTGGTGAATATGATGAATTTAAATTACGTTTTTTGTAATGAGCGGAAAGATGTTTGCGAATTTACGCTTAAAAATGGTGTAAGACAATGGAATATATTCTTTTTTCTTTTAGAGGGGGAAATTTTAGTAACGTTTAACGGTGAGAAAGAACAAAGGTATAAAGCAGGGGATTTAGTATTTTTTCCAAAAAACGTTATGTTTAAAAGAAAGGTGATTGAAAATATATCATTTTGTCAAGTTGGGGTGCATTTTTGTGAAGATAACGTGATTTTTTCGTGTTTAAGACCTGGTAAACTTGAATTAAGCGAAAGTGAATTTTTAAGTGTTGTAAATTTAGTTAGGCAAGCAAATAATCTTTTAGCTGACGATAAATCGGTAGTACTTACGGCGGTTGAATTTTCTATATGTGCACATTATTGTAGGTGCAATCAAAGAGTAAATAAATTTTTGCAATTGGATAAGGACGTAAACAAGGTTAT
>JAZNFN010000176.1:0-17700 GCA_045576035.1 Christensenellaceae bacterium | reverse complement strand
CCCGCTGTTCGGGCGACTTTGACTTTCTTCCTTGACGAGCAATCCCTCCGTAGCGTTAGCGTAGGAGTATCCATCTACCAAATATACTTACAACACAAAAAGTCCCACTAAAAATGGGACCTTTTTCTTTTATTGTTAATATGTACTAAATAGGCACTATTGCGTTCATAAGTAAGAACATTAGCGGTATTGTTAAAATTGACAAAATTGTGGATAATAAAACGAATACCGACGCTGAGTCACCATCACCACCGAACTTAATTGAAAACATAGTTGTACTTGTTGCTGACGGCATTGAAAGCAGAAAGAACATAACGTATTTTACGACCGGTTCAAGCGGTAAAAATGCCACTACAATCATTGTTAAAATAGACATTACAACAAGTTTCATTAGCACCGAAACGTACGCCCACTTGTCCGTAAAAAGTGCCTTAAACTTGACGTTTGCAAGGCGGATACCGATAACCGTAAGCGATAAAGGCGTTACCAAATCACCTATAACGTCAACACTTGCCATAACCTTTTGAACTATATTATCAATAGTAGTGTTTGGCACGGTTAAGTTTACGATAGGGTTGCCTATGATAAAGAAATAAAGTGCACCCAAGATAATACCTAAAATTGTGGGGTTTACTAGAACTTTCTTAAAAGAAATGGTCTTTTTGTCACCTGTCAACATATACACGCCAAGCGTCCAGTTGAAAATATTAAATATAGCGATTACGATTGCTGCGTAAATAATAATTTCACCGCTTCCGTCAAAAACGATATCTAAAAATGGTAAACCCATATAGCCACAGTTGCTGAATAAACTTGCATATTTAACGGTTGCAATTTTAGCGCTTTTACTTTTATTGCGAATTACAAGCGAAATTATGCCGAACATTGCAAAGTGTATAATTATAGACAAAATTGCAACATAAAGCATATTAATGGCAACGTCAGGTCTAAACTTGGTTTGAAAACTCATAAACACCATAACAGGTTGGCTACCGTACAAAACGATAGTAGAAAGAACGCCACCCGCACTTTCAGGTAACATTTTAAATTTAGCAAGTAAAAAACCTGGAACTGCAAGCACTGCAAGTGCAAGTACCGCAGTAAAAACCGTTAAAAAACTTATTTGCATCTGCCCATAGCCTCCCTATGTTTTTTCAGTTCTAATTCATAATAAACGTCGTCGCCACCACCCGTTGCTTTTCCACTTAAAAAATACTGACCCAACTGAATGCTGTCGGCAATACTATCGGGTATATACATAAACGACGTTACGGGTTGGTCGTTTTCGTGAAAGTCTGTGCCGTACATTTTAATTAGATTATTTTTCTCACAAAAATCGTTTGCAACTGCGTTATAATTAACGTGGTGGAAATGCCCGTTAAAGCATTCTGCACCGTGCATATATTTAGGATTGCCACACTTTACACCAGCCCTAAACGGATGCGTTTGATACATAAAAGCGTTTTCGTTTTGACAAAGTTTAAACAGTTGTTCTTGCGAAAGTAAGTGCAAGTTTGGATTATCATATAAAAACTTTTTATCAAAGCCGATAACCATATATTCAGTTTCAGTCGGCAAACATCGAACTTCTATGCCGTAAAACACTTTAAACCCTACTTTTTCACCGCAAGATTTTAAACTTTCGTAAAGGGCAAAAAAAGCGTCAACTCTTTGACTATCACTAAGCCCTGCATATTCGTTTTGTACTTGGGAAATAGAATAGTGATTTGTTAAAACCACGCCACCGTAGCCTAAACTTTTATACGTTTTTATAATATCTTCGTTAGTACACAAAGCACAGTAACTACCACCAAAAGAGTGACAATGCGCTTCGATTTTAATCATAGACACGATTCAATCTCCTTGAAAATTTTTTCACACTTAAAGCCTTCGTTTACAATAAGGTAAACAGCGGTTGTATCAAAGCGTGCGTCGTGAAAGTTTGCTTGCGTACCGAAAAGTTTATCGGAAGCACGCTCAATATCAGAGTTCCTTATTGCAAAATAATTACAAAGTTCGTTTAACTTTGGATATTTATAAGTAATACCGTCAGACCGTAATAATTTACATACGGGCGTACACTTTTTCATAGTGCAAAATTCGTTGTTTATTATAAAAGCTTTACCTAAACGCTCAAACTCCGTACGCATAAACGAAAAGTCAAACGCAGTATTATGTGAACACAATAGGTCTGCCGATAAAAAATCTTCTTCAATCTCATCAAAGCAGTCGGCAAATGTTTTCCCGCCCGAAAGGTTTTTTAATTTTTCAACCGAAAACCCATGCACCATGTATGCACCGTACTCAACAAAATCAACGTTAAAGAAAAAGTTTTTTGCCTTAACGTTCGTTTTTGTTTGCATTATGTATGAAAGTTGGCATATTTGCCCAGGTTTTAGACCTGTTGTTTCTGTATCAAAATATAATATCATATAGTTAAGATAAAGGGCAAAACTTTGCGTTTTGCCCCTTTTTGATTATTTTAACAAATCAGCATATCTGTCTTCATAAAGAACGACGCAATCTTTTGAATTGACGTAAGTGTTCACGATTTCATTTTGCTTTTGTGAAAGCGCATTGTTTACTGCTGTTGAAGAAACGCTGTTTAATAATTTGTATAAATAATTATCTGTATCTTCATATTCGTTGTAAGTTTCAAGTAACTTAGCGTATTCAGCTTTCCAATCCTTATCGCCATACTCTTTGTCAAGATAACTATCAAGTGTAGGATAATCGTAAGCGCTACCAAACTTTTCAGATATAAACATTATGTGATAGCCGTAAGACGTTGCAACCATAACGTAACTGTTTGCACCAAGCGTTCCGTCAAGAAGTTTTCTTCCGCCTTCGGCAAATTCTTTTTCCCACTGTTCAGTGTCTTCCTTGGGTGAAATGGTATAGCCTTTATAAGTGTTAAGCGCTGAATCACTGTCGTCGTTTGAGAAAGCAAACATAAGTTCTTTAACTCTATCTTCAAAGCCTTCAAGTGCAGTAGCAGTGTTGTATGCTTTATAGTAATATCCACCAAGATTTGCGTTATCAGTTACAGCAGCACCATAGAGATATTCTTCCATCATTTTAAGGAAAGCGTCAACCGTCATTTCGGTCTTTTCTGCTCTATATTCCTTTTCATCAGCCTCTGCGTTCGGTGTTAAATCAACAACCGTTCCTTTATATGGTAAACTGTAAGATTCATCAGTCAAAGTATAATCGCCTGTAAAGTTAGTTCCGTTAAAGTCATATCCAGCGTTTATCCAACTTGTACGTTGGTCAGAAACTTTAATGTTCTTAAACACTTCCATACGCTTTTTTTGCAAATCTTTCGTTTCATAGTTGGGATTATCTTTTTTCCAATCTTCAATTTGTTCAAGCAATGCGTCGTCCGCTTTAAGAAGAATATGATATACAAAACCATAGCCTTGACCACTTGCACCGCTATATAAAACGGGGTCGGTTGAAGCAGAAAGTCCGTTAATTGCAGAAATAAAATCGTTTACTTCCCAAGCCTTTTGTTTGTCGTAAATTTCTTTATAAACTTCATTAAGTTTTTCGTACGTTACTTTTGCACGAGCTTCACCGCTGATTGCCTGTTCAAAGTTTTCAATGAGCGCTGATTCGTAATAGTTTTTAAGTGTTTGATTGTAATAATCGGTTGTGGTAATATCACCTGCGTTGTAGCCGTCACCCAAAAGTTCGTTGTTTTGGAGAACTTTGATTGCCTTATTAAAAGCAGAACGTCTATCAGCGATATTGAAGTTGTTTTGATCCATTTCGGTAATAAATGCACTCTTTTCAGCGTCTTTAACTTCTTCGTCGTTTGTTGCGCCCGTGGGAACAACTCTAACCGAATCGGTCATCGTGTCGCCAACCTTATCGTCGTGTTTATGTTCTTCAAAACTTTCGATAAGTTCATCCATATCCTTGTAGGCAGAATATTTAGCGTCCATAACTTCCTTGTCGTCTAAATATTTTTTAGCTTCCCAATCGATAGTTTCTGCATCGCCTGCAAAATACAAGATTGCACTTTGAACGAACACCCTATTCTTAACAAGGTCATCAACAATCTTTTCAAAAGTTTCAGCACGACTATAACCGTAACTCTGTTCGTACATATAGTAATAGTTAAGGTAAGAAATTACTAGGTCCTTTTTATAAATAACGTCAGGTTCACGTTCCTTGCTTATTTGTATTGTAGCAACAACCTGTTTCATATCCTTTTCAGTATCGACAACTACAAGGTTGCAACCAAAAAGCGTAGATAAGCATACGGTAAACGTAAGTACCAATGCAAATATAGCGGTAAAAATTCTTCTCATATATAATCTCCCAAAATAAGAAACATTTTTATTATACCCATAAAGTATATACTATCTTGAAAAAAATTGCAATCGTTTTATTTGTTTTTTCTTGCATAAATCAACTTTTTCTGCCTAAAAAATAAAAAAGCGCAAAGAGAAAAGCTTCCCTATGCGCTTAAAGTTCCATTTTTAAATGGTGATAGGTCCTATCGTTGCAACGCCAACTATTATAAGCACTATCGAAACGATTGTAAGTATTAGCCCGACTGCCGAAATCGCCAAACCACAAGAACTGAAAATAAAAGTGTTTTTATCACATAATTCGTTGGCTTTTTTTAATTTATAGCACGCCTTAAAATTCTTGATTGCCTTATTAATTGTGATAGATAATAGCGACGCTACGCCTACAACATAAACAACGTTTGCACCGAACTTACCGTACGATAAACTTGACGTCGAAATAACGAGAAACAGTGAAAAGATAAACCCTAATCCACCGATAACCGTACTCATAACAGAGTCTGTAAACCCTTGCCGTCCGTTTTCATACTTTTTCTTAAACCAGTTATATAGTAAAACTACAACCATTGTCGCAACAAGAAGAACACTGATAAGTTGAGAAGTGGTCATACCAAGCAAGAACCCCCTTGCTGGGTCGCCCCTAAAATATTCAAGCGTAAAACGTATTGCAGAATAACCGATTATATAAAGGCAAGTGCATAGTCCCTTTCTTTTGGTCTTATAAAAACAGGTTTCTAGTATAATATAAAGCACTAATAAACTAAACGCTTCGATAAGTTGAACGGCAAGACGTGGCACTCCAACGGCATTTACATCGGCAGTTATACCTTCTAAGTAAATTACTGACAAAAATCCGTCGTGAGGCATACCGTAACAGCACCCTGACATAAAGCAACCTATTCTACCGAAAACGTGCCCAAGCGGAACGCTTACTGCAAAAACATCTAAAAAGTCAATCGTAGGTAACTTAAATTCTTTGCAATAAAGAATTAAGCCTATAAACCCACCAATTAGACCACCGTAAAAAACAAATCCGCCTTGCATTATGCCTTGAATAGCAGTTAAAGCGTCTAACCTTTGAAATAAAACTATAATTACGTCAAACGAAGTCATCCACGCAAAAAGTTTTGCGCCAGCCAACCCACCGATACCGGTGTAAACCGCACAACAAATAGAATCAAATCTTTCAATGCCCCTTCTTTTACTACGGAAAGAAGAAGCAAACGCGCCAACGCCTAGTCCTATGGCAAATAACACGCCGTACCACGGCAAATCGTGCCCGAATATATTAAAAAAGGAATTTGGTGATGGAATCATAAATTTTTTCCTTTTGATTTTTTTATCAATTTAACCAAAATTAACAAAAAGCACATCTAACGATGCGCTTTTTTGTTAACAATGTTTTTGTTCTGCTCATTAAGCAACAGCAGCAAGGCCAAGAAGCACACAAATTTGGCAAAGACCGCAGCTGAAGAAGAAAATTGCAGAAAGTACTAAACCGATGATACCGATAACGAGACCTGCGGTAGTAGAACCAGTCTTGTTTACTTTACCAGCTTTAACGCTGAGAACAAGACCAACAATACTTGCAATAAGACCAACAAGGTAGAATGCAAAGCTATAAGGTAAGAAGTTACCGATAACACCTGCAACTAAACCTACGATACTTAAAACTAAACCAGCCATTATACAAACCCTCCTTTGATTGAACCACTAATTCAACCTTATTTTTCCTTTTAACGTAAAATTTGTCATACCTGTATATTTTTCTAACAAACCCAAACCGTTTTGGTTACAAAACGGTAAAAGGCATGCCTTTTACAAAAATATGTAAATTTAAATATACAAAATACGAGTTAATATGACAAAACTCACATCGTTAATAAGTATACCATTTTTAATGTTGAGATGTCAACAAATTTTACATAATTATTAAATATTTATGCTCATTTTTTTACTTTAAGAACGATTTTAAAAATGTAAATTAACAAATTTCTTAGCAAAATACTAATGAATTACTTAACATTAAAAACCCGTTTTACTAAATCTAATTTGATACGCTAATCTTAAACAGTTGCCGTTATTAAAAATTTTTTTAGTTTGTAGAGCATATCTTCGTTGCTTTCGTCCGTTCTATTAAACTCTATGGTCGGGGCGGAAGCCATATTTATACGCACGTCGTCGCTAAATTCGTCCATCGCACGACGAAGTTTTTGCTCACCGAACACGTTAAAAGACCCGAAAACTATATTGACGTCGCTTTTCCTTACGTTTACTTGAACGGCTTTAAGTTTTGTTGCAAGCCACTTAACAACGGCTATATTTATTAGATTATCCGCTTCTTGTGGCAAAGTACCGTAGGCGTCTTCTATCGCAAATCTAAACTCTTTTTCCATTTCAAGAGATTTTATTTCTGCTATCTCTTTATAAGCGTCCATACGAGTTACGTTACTGTCAATATATCCGTCTGGAATAAACGCTGTAACACGGATATCAAGTTCGGGAACTACTTGTTCTTCACCCGAAAGTTCTTCACGCAAAAGCTTAGAATATAGTTCGTATCCTATTTTTTCCATATGTCCGTGCTGTTCGGCACCCAAAATATTGCCTGCGCCCCTAATTTCAAGGTCACGCATTGCAATTTTTATACCACTTCCCATTTCGGTAAATTCAATAATTGCGTTAAGCCTTTCAAAAGCCGTTTGGGATAAAACTTTTTCTCTCTTAAACGTAAAGTACGCATAGGCAAGCCTATCCGACCTACCAACCCTACCCTTTAATTGGTAGAGCGTTGAAAGTCCAAGTTTATCGGCATCTATTACTATAAGCGTGTTTGCTTTGGGCAAGTCTATACCGTTTTCAATTATGGTTGTGGAAATTAAAACGTCGCTTTCACCCCTATAAAAGCCCATTACGTTACTTTCCATAACACGCTCTTCCATTTGTCCGTGAACGACGGTTATTCTAAGGTTTGGCATAATGCGTTTTATTCTATCGGCAAAAGTAAATATGCTATCCACTCTATTGTATAGTATAAACGCTTGACCACCACGATTAATCTCACGAGTTACTGCGTCCTTAATAAGAACGTCCGTTTCTTCGGTAACGTACGTTTGAACGGGCAATCTTTTCTTTGGTGGAGTGTTTATGGTGCTTATTGAACGTATCCCCGAAAGCGACATATGTAGCGTTCTTGGAATAGGCGTTGCCGTGAGCGTTATTGCGTCCACGTTAGTCTTTAATAGCTTGATTTTTTCCTTATGCTCAACGCCAAAACGCTGTTCTTCGTCAAGCACCAAAAGTCCTAAATCCTTAAACTCAACGTCCTTGCTGAGAAGTCTATGCGTGCCTATGATAAAATCAATCTTGCCTTCTTTAAGGTCTGATAAAATTTGTTTTTGTTGTTTAGGCGTTTTAAACCTATTCAAACAAGCAATTTTTACACCGAACGCTGAAAACCTTTCCACCGCAGTATTATAATGCTGTTCGGTTAAAATGGTTGTCGGTGCAAGCATACACGCTTGTTTACCGTTTACTATTGCACGGAACACCGCACGAAGCGCAACTTCGGTTTTTCCAAAACCTACGTCACCACAAACAAGTCTATCCATTACCCTACCGCTTGTCATATCGTTTTTAATATCTTCATTGGCGGTTGCTTGGTCGGGCGTATCTTCAAACGGGAAAGAACTTTCAAACACCGATTGAAGTTCGTCATCAGCGCTAAATTTATATCCCTTTAACTCATCACGCTCTTGATAGAGTTTTTTGAGGTCAAAAGACATCTTCTTTATGCTTTCTTTTACACGCTTTTTTATGTGTTCAAAATCTTTACCGCCTATCTTTGACAGCCTTGGTTTTTTTTCACTGCCAAGATATCGGGTAAGTATATCCATTTGCTCTACCGGAATATACAGTATGTCGCCACCCGAATATTCTACCGCAACGTAATCTTTCGTGCCTTCGGTAGTAGATATTTTTTTATTTCCAAGTACTCTACCTATACCGTGAACTTCGTGTACACAGTAATCGCCAACTTCGGGCGCAGTAAAGAACGTCTGTTTTTTAGTTTTTAGCTTTCGTGCTGAAACAGGCTTGGCAAAAAGATTGCCATTGCCTAGCACGACAACTTTTTCTTCGTGAAAAATAAACCCACGCAAAAGTTTTTCGGTAGTTATACAAGCGCCTTTAAGAGTTTGCCCGTCTATTGACGAAGCAATGCCCTTAGTAGAAAGTTCATAACTAAAATTTTCCGCACGTTTTTTGTCGCCCGTGCAAACAACTACCGCATAGCCCGAACGCAACCAGTTATCAATATCAGTAAAAACTTCCTTAAAATCAAGTTGATAGTCGGCAACACCGCCAACCGTTGGGTTTATAATTTTTAGCGGATTGAAAAAAGGCACAGCGGTCGATAGAGCCTGTACGGCAACGTTTCGATAGTTTTTTATCCTTTCAGCAAGCGTTTCTATATCCGAAAAGCCACGTTTTGCAAAAGAGAACACTTCACCTGCTTGATAAAGTGAATTAAACCGTTCTAAAAACTCAGTTAAGTTTAATTCACCAAGTTCTTTTACTCGTTTTGCTTCATCAATAATGACGACACAGTCTTTATCTATAAGGTCAAAAACACTTGCACAGTCAACAGATAAAACAGAAAGCGCGCTAAGCAAGTCTAAATCACGGTTTTCCATCGCCACAAACAAGTCGTCCGCAAGCACTTTCATACGAACAATCTGTTCTCTATCCGCCTTTTTAAGTTCTGCTTTAATGTGCGTTTTAATCAAGTTCATATCGTCGTCGGCAAAAGAAAATTCTACCGCTTGAAGTATTGAAATTCCATTAACGTATCCTAAATTTTCACGAGTATCGGGGTCATAATGCTTAATCGCTTCAACAGTATCCCCAAAAAAATCTATGCGCACGGGGGCGTTTTCGTTAGTCGCAAAAACGTCGAGAATATCGCCACGGAGTGCAAACGTTCCTGCCGAGACAACCGTATCTACCCTTGTGTAACCCATCGCAACAAGCTTTGAAACAACTTCGCTTTGACTTATTTCCCCGTCCTTATTTATAGTTAGCGTCTGCATTTTTTTAGGTGCAGTTTGCATAAGCGTTTCGGCAGTTGCAATCACTATATCGGCAGTTGAAATTTCAGAAAGCGCACGGATACGCTGATAAGTGTTGTCTTTTGAAAAAGCTTTATTTATTAAAAGAATTTCGTCTTTCGGCGGAATGAAAACGGCCTTTTTCCCCGAAAGTTCGTTTACTGCTTGTGCTGTAACACGGGCGGTTATTGCGTCTTTTACAATAAATAGAATCTTTTCATCAGTAACGGAAAGAAGATAATTTTTAAATGCGTCCGTAACGCCGAAAACCGCCGAAGGTATACCTTGGCGGATGCAATCGGTGAATTCCTTTACGGAATTGTTGCCGTTTTTTAAGTTTAAAATTTTATCAAGCATAATACTAATCCTTATTATAGCTTGGTTTTAGATAATACGATTATGCTTTGCCGTTATACTTTTGCATAATTTCTTGTAGCGGTTTTCCATTAGCAAAATCCACCGCACAAGATGCACCTACATTAATCGCCTTTTCCATAATAGGTTTATCACTTTCGCTTATGCCCGATAAAACGTAGTTTATAAGCGGAACTTTGAATTCCCCCTCGGGCTTAAAGCCTATGCGTACTCGTGCAAAATTACCACTGCCTAACAGTTCAACGATGTTGCGCATACCATTGTGAGTTCCAGCAGAACCGTTTTCCCTTATACGCAAAAAACCTTTATATAAGTCAAAATCATCGTAGATTACCATAAGGTCGGATAAGTTTACTTTATAAAAAGAAACAAGTTCCCTTACGCTTTCACCACTTAAATTCATATACGTTTGCGGTTTAGCAAATATAACCTTTTCAGCACCGATTTTACTTTCTGCAATAACTGCACGGCACTTATTTTTACTAAACGACACGCCAAGCGATTGCGCTGCTTTATCAACGCACATAAACCCTAAGTTATGAAAGGTGTTTTTATATTTGTCATCGGGGTTACCAAGCCCCACGATAAGTTTCATATCCTTGTCTCCATTAAAAAAGCCGTTTTGACAACGGCTTTTAATTTATTATTCGTAAATTGCCGAAAGCGATGCGTCTGAATAAATTGACGTGATTGCCTTTGCAATAAGTTTTGCAACCGACAAAACTTTAATCTTAGGATTGTTTCTAACGTGTTCGGGTAGGTCAATCGTATCTAAAACTACTACTTCT
Source organism: Christensenellaceae bacterium (assembly GCA_045576035.1). Classification (GTDB taxonomy): domain Bacteria; phylum Bacillota; class Clostridia; order Christensenellales; family Borkfalkiaceae; genus UBA1259. Next base: position 7,110 of record JAZNFN010000176.1, on the reverse strand, counting down.
TTAATCGGTGAGGCAATAAGTCTTTCCATTGCAGGTCCACTCAATACACCGTGTGTACAGCAAGCGTAAACTTCCTTTGCACCGTTATTTACAAGTGCTTGTGCACCTTGACAAATCGTACCTGCCGTATCAATCATATCGTCAAGCATTATGCAAGATTTACCCTTAACGTCACCGATAACGTTCATAACTTCGATTGCGTTTGCTTTGGGACGACGTTTGTCCACGATTGCAAGTGAAGCGTCTACCCTTGAAGCAAAGTTTCTTGCTCTACCAACCGAACCAACGTCGGGGGAAACAACAACCCAGTTTTCATCCATTTTCTTCTTAAAATACTTTGCAAGCAACGGTGCTCCGTAAAGGTGGTCTAACGGAATATCGAAAAAACCTTGAATTTGTGCTGCGTGTAAATCCATCGTTAAAATTCTGTCAGCGCCCGCACTTGTTAAAATGTCAGCAACCAACTTTGCTGTAATCGGGTCTCTGGGACGAGCCTTTCTGTCTTGTCTTGCATAGCCAAAATATGGCATAACTGCGGTAATTCTGCCTGCCGATGCTCTCTTGCAAGCGTCAATCATAATAAGCAGTTCCATAAGGTTATCGTTTACGGGAATTGACGTTGATTGAATAATAAATACGTCCCTACCTCTAACCGTTTGGGGAAGCGTTATGCTTATTTCCCCGTCAGAGAACTTGCCGACTTCTGCATTGCTTAATGGTAACCCCAATTCAGCCGCTACTGCTTCTGCCAAGGGTCTGTTTGAGTTGCCCGCCAAAACTTCAATTTGGTTGCCGTGTGTAATCATTTTTTCTTTTCTCCTAATGTAACTTTGTGTACATATAGTACTTACCTATATTTTAAGACAAATTATTTTTTTAGTCAAGGCTTTTTTTATCTCTCTTTGCTTTAAAATAATTTTTTATTATATTTGCACAAATTTCTTGCTCAACTCCGCCCGTAAATTGCGTACAATGGTTAAGCCCACCGTCAGTCAGCACGGAAAACTTACTTACAGCACAACCGCTTTTTGGCTCAAACGCACCAAAGTAAACGTGTTTTATTCTTGCATTGACTATGGCACCTGCACACATTGCACAAGGTTCCATGGTTATATACATTTCCGCACCGTCAAGTCGCCAACTTTTCAGCTTTTTACAAGCTTTATTGATTGCTAAAATCTCTGCGTGTGCAGTCGCAAGCTGAGTTTTTTCCATAGCGTTTCGTGCTCGTGCTATAATTTTTCCATCAAGAACTATCACTGCCCCCACAGGCACTTCATCATCTTTCACTGCCATAAGCGCTTGCTTGATTGCGGCGTTCATAAATTTTTTTTGCATAATTTCTCCCAAACGTAATCGGTTACAACTTGCACAACGTTACGGTTTTTCTGGTATATAAATTCTAATTGTTCTTTTTTAATAGGGTGTGATAATAGGTCACTACCAACTTCAATGGTAAGTGCGGGTATCTTTAATTTTTCAATGCACCAATCTTTATACCCACCTGCTGAATATGGCGTTTCCTTTATATTATAACCCGTTTCTTTTGCCACCGCTTGCGCCAAGCCTAAATCACGAATTGCCCGTTTCCCTTTTTGAAAAAATTGCCAATAAATTTCTTCACCCTTTGAGTGATAACTTACCGTTGCATCGGGTTTAACTTTTAGTGTAAATTCTTTTAACGCTATCGTTTCCGGTTCAGAAAACGGAAATTTACCTATATAATTTTCACTTCCGCTATGCGTTTTATTACTTTTACCCGTGCCCCACCTTGCGTCAAAATTAACGTTTAAATCCACACCACGCCCGTTTGCTTTATAAAGTGGATTATCTCTATTGCAAATGGCTATTCCGTCAGGGTTTACGGCAGGAATAAAGTAAACCGTACCCGTTTTTTTTGTCAGAACGTGCGCTTTTATTTGTTCTAACGCTAAGTGCGTCGTTATATATTCCCGTGCGTGAATTGCATACTGAAATATGATTACAGGTCTATTTGTAACTGCAACCTTAAAACAGTATATCGGCTTATTAAATAGGCTTTTACCTATAACAAATTTTTCACCATTAAATTCTTCATAAAAATTATCTAATTCATTTAAAACACACATACTTAATTGTATGCGTTATTTATGATATGCGCTACCTGCGTTTATAGAAAACGCCCTATAAAGTTGCTCACAAAGCATAAGTCTAAACAGCGTATGAGGAAAGGTCATATCAGAAAAGGAAATAAGCCCGTCTGCACGGCTCTTCACAGCATCACAAAGTCCATACGAACCACCTATAACGAAAGTTATTACACCGTCGCCTAAATCAACGTGATTTTTTAGCGTTTGGGCAAGTTTTTCACTTGAAAGTTTTTTTCCTTCTATCGCCATTGCGTAAACACGTCCTTTTAAGTGCGGTAAAATCTTTTCACCTTCACGAAGTTTTACCGTTTGAATAACGCCGTCATCAACCTTTGTAAAGTTTTCTTCCGAAATTTCAGTTATAGTAAACTCACAATACTTTGAAAGCCTTTTGGCATATTCAGTTATACCTTCTTGAAAATATTTTTCCTTAACCTTGCCTACCGCAACTACGTTTACCTTTATCATATTACGCCACCGGAATTAAATTTAAAATAATCATTAACGAACATATTATAACGCCGAACAAACCGAAAGGAACAAAGAATTTACTAATTGCGCCGTCATTTTCCTTAACCGTATGCTGTTTTTTAAGATTTTTAACCATTAAAATCATAAATATGACTAAACAAATTATTCCAAATACTATGCTTATAATATTCATTAAATCGAGTTGAACATTAAAATACTCCAACAATATAACCATTGCATTGTTGATAAAGTGTGCAATCATACAAGGTATAGTGCTTTTTGCGTAAATTGCAAGTAACGCTAGTCCCACCCCGTAAATTATTTGATAAACCAACTGTGATGCTGAACAATGATAAAGTGCAAAACATAATGACGTACATATAACGGCAACGATAGGTTTAGCACCTTTTAAAGCGTTCAACATTAAGCCACGGAAAAAAGCTTCTTCAACTATTGCAGGTACAAGCGCAAGGACAATTAAATACACAACTAAATCGCCTACGCCATTAAAAGCCAAAACAAACTCGCTAACGTAACAACCTAAACTTTTAAGTGCATTTATAAATATGCCGTTTACAAATCCCAAGCCAAACAACATTCCCATCGCAAGCAATATAGACGGCAAAAGCGAAACTGCATTAAACTTTTTTACACCCGTAAGTTCAGTTAAATTGCCACGTTTAAAAATGCGATAATAAGCTATCACCGCAAGCATTGCAAGTGGAGAAAATAAGGCACTTATTGCAATACTTATCGTGCTTTGAGATTTTACGATTGCATTTAATACGGCTTGCCCTATAAACACGATAAATATATATAGGCAAATCATTGCCGAATATGCAATCCCGCCATCTTTATGTTCCATTTTAGTAATACTGTCGACTTTGTTCATAATTGAAAATATATTTTATACAATTTAATTTTGTTCAATTTTTTATAAATTTGGCTTTTTTCAAAGAAAAAACCCCAAAACATGTCAATTTTGGGGTTTTTATTATATTAGCCTCTTGTTGAATAGTTTGGTGCTTCCTTAGTAATTGATATATCGTGGGGGTGTGATTCCACAAGCGAAGCACTTGAAATCTTAACAAACTGAGCGTTTTTGCGGAGTTCATCAATGGTTCTTGTTCCGCAGTAACCCATACCTGCACGAATGCCACCACACATTTGGAACACGATTTCAGAAAGAGCACCACGATAAGGTACACGACCTTCAACACCTTCGGGAACAAGCTTTTTAGCATTTTCTTGGAAGTAACGGTCTTTACTACCGCAAGCCATTGCAGGAAGTGAACCCATACCCCTATAAACCTTAAAGCTTCTGCCTTGGTAAATTTCAATTTCGCCCGGGCTTTCAAGCGTGCCTGCAAACATACTGCCAATCATAACGGCTGCTGCGCCACCACCGATTGCCTTAGTAATATCACCACTATATTTGATGCCACCGTCGGCAATAACTTTCTTGCCGAACTTTTCAGCACGCTCAGCACAATCCATAACCGCTGTTAGTTGTGGAACACCTATACCTGCAACGATACGAGTCGTACAAATAGAACCAGGACCGATACCAACCTTAACAACGTCTGCACCTGCACCGATAAGTGCTTCGGTTGCGTCTGCCGTTGCAACGTTACCTGCAATAATAGGTAAGTTAGGATAATTCTTTTTGATGGTTGAAACCATATCAAGAATATTCTTTGAATGTCCGTGCGCACTGTCTACAACGATTATATCAACCTTTGATTTAACAAGTGCATCAACTCTTTCAAGCGTATTTTTTGAAACGCCAACTGCTGCGCCTACTAAAAGTCTACCGTTCTTGTCTTTTGCTGAATTAGGATATTGAATAGTCTTTTCAATATCTTTAATGGTTATAAGACCCTTTAAGTAACCGTTATCGTCAACGATAGGTAATTTTTCTATTCTATGTTTACCTAAAATTTTCTGTGCTTCATCAAGCGAAGTTCCAACCGGTGCGGTAACCAAATTTTCTTTGGTCATAACGTTCTCAATCGGTTGAGAGAAGTTGCTTTCAAAACGCAAGTCACGGTTTGTCAAAATACCCACCAATTTACCGTTTTTGGTAATAGGAACACCGCTGATGCGATATTTTTCCATAAGAGCAAGCGCATCTGTAACGGGGTTTTCGGGTTCTAGAAAGAACGGGTCGGTAATAACGCCGTGTTCACTTCTTTTAACCCTGTCAACGTGTTGAGCCTGTTCTTCAACAGACATATTTTTGTGGATTATACCAATACCGCCTTCCCTTGCCATTGCGATTGCAAGTCTAGATTCGGTAACCGTATCCATTGCAGCCGACATAAGCGGGATATTAAGCTTTATGGTAGGAGTTAGCGCAGTTGATAAATCAACGTGTGCGGGAACAATTTCGCTTGCCTGTGGAACAAGCAGTACGTCGTCAAAAGTTAAGCCTTCTTTAATAATTTTACCCATAGTAATCTCCTTTATTTTTCCTAATTAAGTTTTTGTAAATCAGCCACCCTATACGCTTCTTGTAAAGTAGAAACGTTAGTGCAAGCCGTAATTGCAGATTTTATCGTTTGTTTTTCATTTTCCGCCGTATTTTCGTCAACATATTCTAAAACAAGCGTTGATAGCGGATTGTGTTTAGTATAGCCGTTTTCACTTACGAATTCTTGTGACACTTCACACGCTTTATCAATCTTGCCGTTTTTAGCAAGGGACAAAACGTAACAGCCGTAATAGTATTCTTTGTCAGAAAGCGCATCATCTTTTGATAAAAGACTTTCAAAATTATCGTGATTTATAAGCTCACCCAAATACTTTTCAGAGCGACCATAGTCCTTTACGCCATACGACTTTATAAATAGCGCATCAAGGTCTAAAATATCACCAGATTTTTCATACTGCTTTTCATAAAAGAAAACGGACGCAGAATAATTCCCCACGCCGTCAAAAAAAACCGCAACCGAAGCGGGTGCAAACAAACAGAATGCCCCGAAAACAGCCGAAAGTGCAACAATAATTGATGCAAGTGTTATTAAGCTTGTTTTAATAACCAGTTTCTTCAAGTATCTACCTTCTAAAAAGTATTTTTATTATTTTATCAAAGATTACGTTAAAAATCAAACTTTTACACGCAAATTTTATAATAATTAAGAATTACTTTTAAATTGTAATCATATTTTATCGTAAAAGGAGTTAAATATGAAAAAATTTATCACGTTATTTTTAGCCGTTTTATGTTCCGTAACGCTATTTTGCGGTTGTAAAGGTGGCAATCCATTAGAAAAGTACGTTAGCGAACTGCGCTCTGACGTGTTTTACGGACAAAGTGAAAACTACACGGTAAAAGCAGGTTACGGATTTAAGGAAACACCTTATAATAACGACGGAACTGCACGTTCACGTCAAAATCTTTTAACTTTTAGATTGTTAAATAAAGAAACTGACGACGTCTCTTATTCTTTAACAACGACAATTAACGAAACGCAATATAAAACCACGTTTAAGTTAAACCCCGTCTCTCACGCACTGACTGCCACGATTGAAATTGATGGATTTAATCTTAAAGAGTTCTCAGTTACCATAAATAGTGGTTCTAATACTGAAACGGTTACGCTTTTATCACAACTTCCCGAAAATACCATAAATTATTTAACGGCGCTTAGCCACCTTGAAAAAGAGCAAAGCGAACTGATTAAAAGTTATTACGACGTAGACGGTAACTTTAATGCTGAAATATATGCACGCATTCTAGTTAAAGACGGCAAGCCGTATTGGTATATTGGCATTGCTTCGGGCAACGAAAATTTAAAAGCGCTTTTAATCGACGGCGTTAGCGGTGAGATACTTGCGATTAGAGAAATATTTTAATTTATTAAAAACAGCAGACTGTCGGTCTGCTGTTTTTGACATAATTATTCTATAACGTATGCTTTTTTTATTACCACAGGTTCAACGGGTACGTCGTCATAATACGCCCACCTTGTAGTCTTTACTTGTGAAATTTCTATTGCAACATTTAAGCTTTCTTCGTCGATGACCTTACCGAAAGCGGCGTACTGTGCATCAAGATACGCTTGGTCGTCAACGCAGATAAAAAACTGAGATGAAGCAGAGTTAGGGTCCATAGTTCTTGCCATAGATATAACGCCTGGTGCGTGATGTAGGTCGTTCTTAACGCCGTTCATAGCAAACTCACCTTTAATGGTGCGGGGTGCTTTTTTGTCTTTAAGACCACCTTCCCAACTGAATCCACCGCCTTGAATCATAAAGCCGGGGATTACACGGTGAAAACACAAACCGTCGTAAAAACCACTCTTAACTAAATCAAGAAAGTTTTCCACGCTTAAAGGTGCGTGTTCGGGATAAAGCTCTAAATTGATTTTTTTACCGTTTTCAAATTCTAAACAAACTTTTGACATAATAATTTTCCTTATTCTTAAATAAATATCAACACCTATAAAACGTTAAGAAACAAGCAGTTCAAGGCTCGCGAAGCGTTTTGGGTGAGACTAACCGTCTG
>JAZNFN010000175.1:0-13211 GCA_045576035.1 Christensenellaceae bacterium | reverse complement strand
AAAGTAAACGCTGTCAGCAAGGTATTTGATTGAACGGTCTGCGCCACGGGTTGCCCAAACGGGTGTTTCGCCGTCCATATAGTATGCAACTGCGGTGAATTCCTTATCGTAGTTAGCGTCTTGTATATTAGAGATAACCACGTTTGCACGATATGCGCCGGTGTAAGCCGTATCACCAGCAGTCATTGCCTTAAATACGTTTGCTACGGGTACGGTTACCTTTTTGCCTTTAACGCCTGCATAACTTCCGTCAAAGCCTTCTTCGGCTTCAAGTGCATCAAAGTTTTCTGCATAGCCGATTACGAAGTAAATTTCTTCTAACGTTGAAATTTTTTCATCGTAAAGTTTGCTTCCGATATCAACGGTAAAACGAAGACCGCTAGTGTTGTTTTCTTCCTCTGCATAAAGGCGCATTTCAGCATCTTCACGCATAACGAAAGTTTCTTTTCCGTCGCCAACGAATTCTATTTCGTCTGCTTTGGCGTTGCCAATGTTTGAAAATGCAAACGCTGAAAACATAAGTATTGCCGTAAGTGCTAACACGAACGCAATTTTAATTTTGTTTAACGTTCTCATAACTGCACCTCCGTGTTCCATTCGCCGTCATCGCCAACGATAATATCTTTCGATAGCGTGCTGTCCATAATGACGTCAGACATAATGTTGAGTATCATATCCGGTGTCAAGTAGTTCTTTTTCATAATGAAAAACCTCCCATAAAATATATTTTTTAACCAATTATAACAAATCGGTTTTGTCCGTTTTCAACCACTTTTTTCGTTTATCGTTTTAATTTAAGGCTTAATGGTAAACTGCCCGTTATTTTATCAATCTATTATAATTTAAGTTACTTGATTTATGCACGGACGGGCTTACCGTCCGTGCGGTTTGGCTTTTTTAGCCGTTAATTGCCCAATCTATATCAGGCGCTGTTACGTCGTTTTTATCGGCATCGGTTGTTTCACTGCCGACTAAAAGTTTACATCTTGCACAAACGTAAAATCCGTTTGAGTCCACTGTTTTTACGGTTATAAAGCATTCGCCCTCTCCCTTAACGGTTACTTTGCCGTTTTCTACTGTTGCAACCTTATCGTTAGAACTGCTCCAAGTAGGCGTTACGTTTATATTTTCGCCGTTCTTGGTTGCTGTTGCCGTTAAGTCAAAGGTGTATCCTTCTTCAAACGACATTTGAACGTCTGTTCTACTAAGTTCAAGTTTAATTTCATACTTGCCAACCGATACGTTGCATACTGCCGTCTTATCTTCTAACGAACAAGTTATTGTCGTTTCACCTTCGCTAACCCCTTTTATAAGCCCGTCTGCCGATACTGTTGCAATAGTTGTGTCGTTACTTGCCCAAGTAAGTATTTTATCGGTCAACACTGTTTCACCGTCTTTTACTGTTGCACTTAGTTGATAAGTGGAAAATTCTTCAACCATAACTTTGCTTTCGCTAAGTGTTATAGTATAGTTTGTTCCTCCGCCACCGCAACCAACAACGGTTATACCCACAAACATACACATCAATGAAAGTGCAATTACTAATAATTTTTTCATTTTCGCTTGCCCCCTTAATTGAATTTAACGTAGCCTGAATCGTAGCCGATTTGGTATGCTTCTTCCAACACTTCTTCTTGCATTCGTGCTAACTCTCCTGCCGGATAAGTGTCACCATAGAACTTCAAGTTCCAATATTTTGAGAATATGCCGTCGTTTGCTACCCTAACGTTTAAAATTTCCTTTTCAAGTGCGGTATGGTCGCTATTATCTATCGCTTCGTGTGCTTTTACAAACAATTCGTTCCAATAAAGTAGTATTTGTTGTGGCCAAGTTTCTGCTTTGTATAAGTTTTGGTGCTGTGACTTTCCTAATACATAGAATCCAAAATCTTGTCCGTTTGCTTCGTATTCCGCTTTCTTTACGTTTAGGTGTGCCGTTACCGAATCAAAGAATTCTTGAATATACGGTGCTGCTTCTTTATAATAATGTTTTATAAAGTCTTCAATTAGGTCGTTGGTGCCTTGATTTATGTCGTATGAAAGTTGTGCCATAACGTATGCACGCATTCTTGAAAATATATAGTAATCTAGACTATCCCACTTGGTTTGCCTACTGTTAAATTGTTCTACGCCTTTTATCCAGTCTGCAATATATGCCCAGTCGTTATAGAACATCATATCGTACTGAACGAAGTATCCACGATAACACCAATATTCTGTCTTATCCCCTCCGCTTAGTGCTTGCCAGCCGTAACTGTCTTTAACGATACTGCTATTTTTGTCACTCAAAAACGGTGCTCCGCCGTCGCCATAGAATAAGCAAATTTGTACGCCAACCCTATCGTGCAACATAAGTTCTTCTGCATATACCTTTTGTCCGTTGACCGTCTTTATAGGTTTCCACGTTCCGTCCGCTTGCTTTTCAACCGGTGGAGTTTCGTTTTGATAGTATGCTAATAACACAAGTTCATAATCAAGTTCAAACGTCGGGTCTTCTTGTTTACGCCTTTCAATTTCTGCATCCATCAATTTTGCAACGTTGTTTACGAAAAGAATATTCGTTCCCGCTTGCGTATAGATTTCGTCAGATGCTTTACATCCGTCGCACCCACACCTAGTCCAACTGTCTTCTTGCCCCATCATTCCGCTCGTGTATCCGCTTGCAAGTAGATGGTCAACCATATTGACTGCAAAAGTTTCTTGTAAATCAGTTTTGGTTAAACATATTGCATAATATCCGTCTGCACCTGCGGTGTACCAGTCTGAATGCTGTTCCTCATAATCTGTCCTTTTTACTATTGAAAGGTAGTTATGTGGCCAACCTAGCGACCAATCGGGTCTAGTACTAAATAGCCTATATGCAGATTCCTTTGACGCTGATACCGACTGAGTTGTTGCGTTTCTTGTTAAGAAAGGTGCATACTCAAAGTCAATATCTATGAGTTTTTCACTAACAACTTCGTCAACGTAAATTTCATCGGCAGCATAGTATCTATATCCTAATTGTGCCTCTAAAAATTCATAGGTAGCAAATACAGTTCCTGGTAAATCAATGCCTGCCATTATAACCGTGTTATCTTTCCTTGCAACTCTAAAAGCATTTTCTTTGTCAAGAATGCTGTGCGTTATGCCTGCCTTTGCTTTAAGCGTGGTATCGCCTATTGCAAAGTAATATCCGCTTGTTTGCATTTCTTGACTGTCCCTAATTATATTTAGGTTAATGCCCGTTGACATACTGAAAATGTTCTTGAATTCGCTTGCTGCAAATTCTTCTTCATATTCAGACTTTGCAGGAATAACTATTGTATAATTTGTCTTGCCTAATAATACAAGGTCTATTTCCGTGTCTTTATACTGCGCTTCTGGCTTTGCGCCGTCACCACTCGGTGTTGTCGGTGGGGTTCCACCGCAACCGAACATACTAACAGAAGAAAACGCAACGATAAACACTAATAAAAACATTAATAACTTTTTCATACCATTTCCCCCTATTTAACCTTGATTTTATATGTTTGAATATTGTAAATTCCACCGTCGCTATATGCGTAGTACGTTACTTTATACGTCCCTTTTTGCGTTGCTTTGAACTCATAGAACTTAAATGTTTCTTGACTTTCGTCTTCACCAAAGTATTCACTTTGCTTATACACTATAATCGTTCTACCTAACGGGTCTGAAACGTACACGAATAAGTTGAAGTCATCGCCAACCTTTGCTTCGGGAAGTTTTATCGTATCACCGTTGTTTGCACTTGTTGGAACGTTTCCGTTTATAACCATATCCGGTTTTCTATCGTCCGCTACGTTGATTATGTGATATCTCTTGGTTTCCTTAAACGAATCACCAAATTTAATTTCTACGCTATAATCGCCATATTCGTTTGGTGTGAACGTGTACTTTCTTACAAAGTCGCCGTCGTACACCGTTTCACTTGTCGGACTGTAAATGGTTAAGTGGGCAGAAGTGTAATCATCAAGCACGTCGTAGAACCAAATATCCGCAAACGTGTATGCCGTGCCCCTTGTTCCCGTCGGAACGAAGTCGGTGTAATATACCATACTCGGTGCCATTCTATCTTTATCAACTTCAACGCTGAACGTTTGGTTGTTGATAGAGATAAAGTTAAACTCTGAGCTTGCAGTTACGTCAACGAACTCAATTGTTAAGTAAACGTATTCACTAGTAAAGCCGTTAAAGTCTTCGCCAGTAGCCGTCTTATCAATAGTAGCTACCACCTTTCCGTCTGCATCGGATAAGTTGTTTCCCCTAACTGAAAGAACTACGCCAGATGGCGAATTTTGAGTGTAGTCACCACCAAAGTCAACTGCTAATCCCCCGTTCACCGATACAAGACCTGTTGTCTTTGTTGCGTCGGGGTTTTTCATAGTTGTTATAACTACTTTTTGTGTGGAATTAATCTTATCTTGCAATATAAAGTTAATTTTGCCAATGTTGTTGTGTTTGTTTTCAAGCATGAATTTAAGAGTAAATTCGTATCCGCCAATAGCGTTTGCAAAGAACATCTTTGAATCCGCTTTAACGTTAAACTTCATATACTGCCATTCATATGCTTGTTCGCTATTTACCGCATTTATATTTTCATCGTGGTTGAAGAAACTTGCAATGAACGGAACGCTCTTATCTTTTTTGGTTGAAAGAACTTTTATGTTTGAAGTTTCTTCATAGTCGCCAACCCTGTAAGTTAGGTTAAACGAATCCTTAAATTCTTCTGGCTTTTCTTTATTAAACTCAGTCGGGGTGTAAACTTTATCAACTTTTACGCCGTCAATAAACGTTTCAACTTCAACTGTGTTCTTTCCTGCTTCGGTGTATAAAATAGCAGTTCTTTCAGGTATCTTAAACGCTCTGCCCGCCATTACCGCTTCGGGAATAACCGTTTCTGAAAAAATAGGTCTATCACTGCGTGTTACGGTTATGTTGTGTTCAACGGTATCCGTTTGTCCCAAATAGTCGGTAAGAGTATAAACAATTGTATACACGCCTGCAATTTCGGGTTCAACAATAACGCCGTTAATAGATAATTCTTCGCCGTTAAATATAACGCTTCTCTTAACGGAAACAAATCCTGAACCACCTTTTCCGTTTGCAGGAACAAGTGAAAATCTTTGTCCTAACAACATATCTGATGGATATATATCTTTTAGGTCAACGTCTAGTCCCAAAGGTTCAAGCGCATTTACTGCTTGTATAGAAACAGAACGTGTTCCCACGTTACCAGAACGGTCTGTCACTGAATATTTTATGACGTATTCACCTGCTTCGGTCGGAACAAAACTGTTGTCTGCATTTACAGGCACTATAAACGTAAGTCCGTCTTTAACACGGCTAACGCTAACCTTAACGTCGTTTAGTCTGCCGTCTATTGAGTCTACCCCGTATGCGCTCATCGCTGGGAATTTTTTGCCAACTTCTGCTTTTGGTGCGTAATTTGCATCAAAGTCAACAGCAACGCCAGGAGCAGTAGTATCAGTTACAAATTCATCTGTTAGACCGATATTATCTATTGCAAGAATAAGCGAATAAGCCGTTTGGGTAATACTGCTGTAAATATAACTTACTTTCGCTTCTCCACCTGTAAAGCCTTGCCATTCATTACCTTTCCCAATAGTATTGGGGTCGTCAAGTTTAACGGCTGAATATTCGTAATCATTGAAAACATATAAAGTTTTTGATTGATAATCTAACGTTACACCAATCGGGTTGTTGGGATGCACTCTGCCCTTTTCCGAAGTTATTTTTCCGTGGAAAGACGAATATCCCAAATATGTTGAAAGATTATATTTACGGTAACTTTGGTCACGAGCAATCATTTCACCATTTACAAACACCCTTACGCCAAGTGATTGATATGAGAAGAACGGGTGCAAGAAAAACTCTACCGTTATGTCATTTTCACTGTTTTCAACGTCTGAAAGTTTAACGGTTATTTCTTTAATTTCGTTAGATTCTTCAACAAGCGGTGTCGGGAAGAATTTAATAAGCGTATCCTCTTTGGTGTACTCTGACACGTTTATCGTGTTCTTATAAGTTGCACTTGCATAAGGTGTTGTAGCAACCGCTTGAATACCCGTAGTTTGATTCATAAAGTAATCAGGGGTGCTCTTGTTGTTTTCAAGCGTCATTCCACGCCCTGTAACAAAAAGGTTAGCGGGGCTTTCTACACCATCAAAATACTGTGTATAAGTGCAAGTTTTACCACCATTTTCATAGTAATAATTTACTGACCACAAGCCTATTTCGTCAACACGAACTTTTTCGTAAGACGATATTTTTCCACTTGGCGAAATAATTTCATGCCCAATAGTCCCAGCAGTATTTTTTGCATAAACGTAATCTCCAATAACGTACGTTGCGTTGATACTTTCAACGTTTACAGTTGCACCATTATTGTTAAGCGTATATACTTTGCTTAAAAGTTTAGTTCCTAGTCCGTCAATAGCATAATATTGAACGGTGAACGTATTAGCACCCGAAACGTCAACTATAAAGTCAGTTGAAGCGTCTTTGATGATTTCATTATCATTCACACGAATTGTTGCATAAACTTTAATTTGGTCATCATAAGAACCTTGTAAAGAAGATGAAATGCTTGCCGAAGGAAGTTTAACTTTATTACCATTTACAAGCCCGTCTGAAATTTCATAATGCGTTTCAACCGTACTTTCGGGGTATTCGGATAAAACGTTAATGAACATAGTGTAAGCTTTTCCTACAACCTGTTCGATGTCCTTAGGTGTGAATTTAATTGAATATATGCCTGCGATGGAGGGCGTAAATATGCCGTTTTGATGCTCAATCACCTGTCCGTTCGGTGCAGTTATTTCAACGTCGCCACTAAACACGGTGTATCCGTCAATAACGTCATACATATTAATTTTGCTAAGATTTAAGTCGTAAGCATATCCAACAACGCCATCAACGTCGTTTATGCGTGTATCCATTACAGGACCATTATTGTTTTCGATAACGCTTTCTCCGCTATCACCATCAAGAGCTACTCCGTTAAATTCGTAAAGCATAATCGTAGCGCTTTCGCCCGTAACGATTGCAGACATAGTAACGTCATATTCATCAATTCTGCCCATAGTATTTAAAGAAGTGAAATTCTTTTTCATACTGTTAGCATCATCAAAGTCAACGACGAGCTGTTCTGTTTGACCGTTAGTGTATGAGATGGTCATATCAAACGGATTGAATTTTATGCCTAAAATATCACCATTATTAAGATAGTCGTTGCCATTTAAGGTAACGTGTGACAATCCAGAAGGGTCATTTTTTTCACTTGACGGTGAATACAATATATAAGTGTTTACGACTTCTTTATAATATACCCTAACGTTGATTTTACTTTGAAGCGTTCCTTCTTCAATTTGGTCAAATCTAACGTAGAAACTGTCTTCGGGATTGTTTGCGCTAACAAAATCAAAACGTACGGTTGTTAAATCCAATTTTTGAACTTTGACGTCGTCTAGTTTTTCGGGCTGAGAAGTGATTGTCCTCTCGCCCACAGCTGAAACACCCTTGAACTTTAAGTCAAAAATGCCTTTGTTTGAATCAAAACGGATTTTAGAGTCGTTATTAACCGAAAGTTTAATACCTTTTTTGCCGTCAGCAATATCAAACTCCTTTTCTTCGGTAGTTTGTTCTATAACATTACCATCAACATCTTTTTTAATATTGTGCGTAATTGTTTTAACGTTGGCAACTTGACCATACTCAACGGTTGCCCCACCGACCGACGTAAACACGTCTTGAACTGCAACGGCACTTGTCCTTGATGCAAATGAAAGACCAAGTGCAGATGAAACAATCATCAAAAAAGCAACTGCAAAAATAATCGCTTTCTTTTTTATTGCCGTCATATTTATCCTCCTTAAAATTTATGTGTTGTTAAATGTTTAGTTTAAATGCACGTTGCACTTAAACACGCCTTTATTTTTTTATCCTTTAAGTCCACCAAATGAAATTTTACCTATTAGTTGGTCTTTGATAAAGATGAACAAAATAAACATCGGTATCATAATCATAACGCTTCCTGCAAACAAGTATACAGGGTGTGCAGCAGAGTTACCACCACCAGACCCCCTTGCAGCGAACAATGCGTATGAAAGCGTTGGTGATGATGGGAACCAAATCATAGCCGTCTGCCAATCGTTCCAATAACTAATTAAACTTGTTACAAAGTACGCTAAAATTATGTTTTTAGCAAGCGGTAAAATTATGGTTATAAATATTCGCCAGTTGCCTGCCCCGTCAATTTTAGCAGCTTCTGAATATGCCATATCAATGCCCTTAAACAATGAATAACACACTAAGAAAGTTGTGCCGTTGGGTTTCATATTCCAAAGCGCTGCAACAAGCACATTATCGTAAGCGCCTATCATTCTTGAAACTACAAGCGATGAAGCAAGCCCACCGATTGATGGTATAACCATTATGACTATGGTTGACCAATAAAGTATTTTTCCCCATCTAGAACGGTATCTTGCACAGCCGTACGCTACGATTACAGAGCCCGCTAGCGGAATAGTTGCATACGAGAACGTATATAGTAACGTGTTTAAAACCAAACGCCAAAACGTAACTATTTTTGTTCCTACTTGGGGTGATAAAGCAACCATTGCCTTTTCATAGTTTTCAAGTGTTAAATATTTAAGTTCTGGCAAACCTAAAATATTATTCGTATAGTCAAACGTATCCTTAAACGAAGTCATAACAGCCCAAGCAAGCGGGATTAAAAGCATCAATGAATAAGTTATCAAAAACGTCAACATCACTATTGTAAAAATAGGGTGTCTTTTAAATTTCATACTTTCGCCTTTCATATTACATAGCCTCCGTCTTATCGCCTTTTTGTACTATCCACTTAGTAATAAGCACGATAGGAAGTACAACTAGCGTAAACATAATACCGCAAGCAGAAGCTATCGGGTAGAACGCTTGGTTAGATTGCAAGTCTCTACCGATAGTCATAGTAAAGAAGTAGTAACCGAACGTCCAAACGTGTCCTGGTGCAGCGTTTCCGTAAATGTCGAACGTTGCAGGCATTCCGGTAAAGATTCCCGCAACGCCCGTAAATAAACCGATTGAAAACACGGGATAATAGTTAGGGAAAGTTATGTACCAAAACTCTTTCCATAGTGAACAACCATCAATTTCCGCCGCCTCTACGCACTCTGTAGGTATTCTTGCAAACGTACCTGTAACAATCATCAACGCACCGCCGATTTGCGTCCACGTTCCGTAAACTAGCAAGGTTGGGAACGCTGCTTGTGGGTCAGAAAATATCCTTGATAATTCTGGGTTACCAAATAGCACGGGGAACGCTTCAACTATCATAAGTCTATAAAGCGTTGCCCAAACCATACCTGCTATAATTTGCGGTAGATATAAAATTACAACAAACGTCTTGTTCCCCTTTACTTTTTTATAGATAGCAAACGATGCAATAAGTTGTAACGGAGTAGTAATAAAAAATCCATACAAATAGTTGATTAGCGAATTACCGAATACTTGCCATAAATTAACACCTTCAGTCGCCGCATCAACGAAAATTGTTTCGTACGCCGATATAAAGTTGTCAAATCCACTTATAAAGGTAAACTGGCCGTTGCCTGCGTATTCTTGGAACGCAAGCAACCAGTTATTGATATTAACAAAGATATAGTTTACGATTAAGCATAACGTTGGCCATAAAAACAAAGTGGTTAAAAATCCAAACTCAACTATTTTGTTTCTTTTTATATCGTTTCTTTCTTGTTGTGGCACATTATCCTTTTTCTTGAAAATCTTTTTCTTAAAATTGTGAATGCGCACTGAGAGATTGTACCACGCATCTTTTATGCGAGCAAACACCCCTCTCTTGCTGTCAATGTTCTCTTTCATATTTCTTCCTTATATATTCTCAAATTAGCGTCTAACTAGTTTAGTTTGAACGTGGATGCCCATTTGTTCATTGCAAATTTTCCGCTTCCCGTATATGCTTTTGATTCTTCATTCCATACTCTATCTGCTCCGACTGCAAAATCAAACATTCCTTTCCAATACATTTCAGCGGTAATTGCGTCACCTTTCTTCATACACATTTCATTAATAGGTGACATTTCGTATTTAACCCCCTCAATCGTTGCCGCCCAGTCCCAATCTCCAAGTGCAGATGACTGTTGTTCACGGAAACCTTCGTTAGCAGAGTAATCTGCTTCACCACGCATATACAATATTTCAGTATTCTTGTCTTCCATATATTCAAGCTGACTTCTAGTCATATGGTTGAACGTGTTGTTATTCTTATCCCACTTAAAGTCTAAGGTCGTAGGAATATTATTGATTTCAACAAATGCTGTAAGAGCTTCGTTGCTCATTGCAAATAAAATAAAGTCTTTTACAATGTCAGCCTTATTGTTTTGAACGGCTTTTTGAAGTGGAACGAAAACGTTACTGTTGGTTACAGGGCAAATGTTCTTATCGCTAGCACTTTGGTCGGTTATGCCTTCCGTACCGATAAATTTCGGGAATGGGAAGAACGCAAATTTCCTTGTGCCGAAAGCGTATTTTTTGTTTACTCTATCTGCCATTTTATCAAAATAGTCCTTTGCTTCATACTGCCACCACGAACCATCGAATAAGAACATACTTCTAAGCCCGTCGCTTTCGTTTACTACGCTATTAAGATATTCGTTCTGTGCTTCAAGGTGGGTTGAACCAGATTTAACAGAACCTGCGCTGTAATATTCTTTACTATCGATAAGCTCACTGAAATACAACGCTGCTTTATAGCCTTGTCTTGTTTGTTCAGTATAAAGTTTATAACCAGTTTCAGGGGTAATTTCACCTGCAATACTATGCGTTCCGTCAAAGGTATAATGCAAACAATAGTCGTTCTTTTGTTCATAAGTTGCTACGATATAATCAAGAACGTAAGTTTGCATCCAGTTTTCTTTCTGGCTCCAAGTAAATGGTTTTTTACTGATAAGACCGCTAGTAGAACTGCTCATATACGCTAAAAGTCTCTTAAAATCTTCAAACGTAGCAGGTTTTCCGTCATCATAAGTTCCTTCTTCACCATCAGGTCCAAAAAAGTCATCATCTGTTCCTTTCTTCCCGTCAAGTCCATAGTAGCCACTATATTCGTCAAGGTCGTTTTCTTCCCACATATCTACGTCGTACCAAATACCATAAATACTTGTGTACCAAGGCATAACTTTGTATTTAGGTTGTTCTTTCGTTCCAATGTTAAAAATACCTGCTTCATCAGCATCAAGTCTATCCACAGCCGAAACAGTTCCTTTTCCCATACCAACGTAATTATAGTTTGCGTCGTATGCTTTACTAGTTAATGCGTCAGTTACGTCCATAAGATAACTTCCGTACATTTCATAATCGTTAAAGCCCATGCAAGCGATATCATCATCTAATTCCATAACGGCTGCTTCTTTCTTTGAAAGTTGTGCGTCACGGTTTTGAAGTACTACTTGTACGTCAGGGTTTTTCTTTTGGTATTCAGTTTTAAGCCAGTTGTACCAGCCCCTACCAATTCCGTCGTCAGAAATCGCAACGTTAAGTTGTGTTTTGCTTGTGTCTATCGGCTCTTGGTCAACCATACCAACGTCGCCACAACCAGTGATTGCAACTGACGTAAGTACAGTAAGCACCGACATAATTAATGCTAATAGTTTTTTCATCTTTTACACCATCCTATATATAATTTTTATTTAGTCTAATTTAAAATCCTTTATCGGACAAAGTACTTTTGCTCTGCCCGATAAGGTTAATAACAAATTTAATCCAAAACTATGTCTCTTGGATTGGGTGGGCTATCGAAAAGGTCGATAATCTTTGCACTGCCCGGCGCTAAATATCCAGATTCTGCACCAACGTTATACTTTGCATATTCACCTTTAAACTTAATGGAGAAATGTCCGTTTTTATCTTGACTGCCGTTTGTTACCATCACTCTCTGTCTGCCGTTTTCATCAGCAAACCTGCTTACGATAAGGTGGCGGTGATACTGACTTCTAAAATCTTCAATATACTCATCGTTAGCAAACTCAAACGCCTTAAAATTAGAATACCTTATCATATAGTGGAAAACTTCTTGCAATTTAAAGCCTTCGAGTTTAGAAGCAATAGTTTTCATAAATGCGTGATTTTCGTGCTTTAACGCATCATACATCCACGTTTTATTATCAAACCCGTCAATCGGTGCAACGTGACGTTGACCTGGGTTTTCGCAACCTTCTTGCAAGTGATACCAAACAAACCCTGTTACCCCGTGTGCTGCACAAACATTAAGTTGCCATCTAAGTTCTTGCTGGGTTGGTTCACGGAAAGACCAACAAGATGCAACTAAAAGCGACGCCCAAAGAGGTATATTCTTTTCTTTTGCCATTTGCGTGTAAACGTATAATTGATAATAGAAGTTGATTATGCCTTGTTCTTTTTCAAAATCTTCGGCTAAGCATTGACTATATACGTTATACAACAAGAAATCGGGATGAACGGTGTCAACATAATCACGCAACTCTTCATAACCCTTATTATATCTGTCGTGAACGCCTAAAAGCGCTATAAACGTCCATAAATCAGGTTCATTTTCACGCACTAAATCAACGTATTGTTTACAAGCATCAATGGCTTTATGTTCATCTTGACGACCCCACCACGGCTCATCTGCAATGAAAATCCCCTTGATAACATCCCTATAATTATCCATTGCAAATTTAAGCCTTTCTTTTGCCTTTTCAAGCGACGGCTTTGCAATAGGTCTTGTCCCCCAAAATCTTCTATCACTATAAAGTGCAGGAAGATTATTGCGTCTGCAAGATTCAATATACTTATCCAAATTTGCTTCTTCAAGCCCAGTTTTCCCATAATGCCAATGTTCAGGAAGCGTTGCGTACGTCATGCCTAAGTCTTTCATTACATCAATAGGGTCGTATTTTAGTTCGTATGACGTGGTTCTATAATGCCAACAACCAATTTGATAGTGACTAAAAAAATCTTTCATGCTAATTTCTCCTAAAATTTATAGTTTACAGTTACGCCCTTATTTTAACAGTTAAATTATTTGTTGTAAACCCATAATTTTCCACAAATATACTAAAATATTCCACAAAATAAAACAAGAAACATTTTTCGGCATAAAAAGAAGAAATAAAAAGAACCTCCGAAAGGACACCTACCATAAAGCAG
>JAZNFN010000174.1:0-4576 GCA_045576035.1 Christensenellaceae bacterium | reverse complement strand
AGTAAATGGTCTTACGGGTGCACTTGGCGGATTAGGATATGCAATACTTATAAATTTATTTGGAGTTATTGCAATAGGATTAAAAATCACCGAAACACAAATGAAAAAAAGAAGCGGTATAGTTTTATTTGCAATTATAGGCTATTCTTGTTGGGTTGCATACTTTTTGCTTAACGGCAATTTTACAAGCGCAATTGTTAACCTAATCGGTGGAGTGCAAGGATTGGTTTTTTTACAGCGCGGAAAACACAAGTGGGCAGATAGTAAATTTTGGTTAGTGTTTTTTATCCTTGTTCAACTAATTGCTAGTATTTTCATTTGGAGTAGTTGGTTTTCAATCTTCTCAATAGTAGCAGGGTTAATAAGCACGGTTGCATACTTTGTTATGAACGAAAAGGTTTATCGTTATTTGTTTGCAGTTTTAATCTCGCTTTGGATAATAAACGGAATAGTTTATTTCTATTGGATAGCACTTATTCACGATGTGTTTGCACTAATTTCTATACTAATTGCAATAGTTCGTTATAATATATTAGGGAAAAAGAAAAAAGCATAAAAAACTAACGTTCATACAAATACGTTATCTTAATTAATACATTATTTATAGGTTTAGTTATGGCTAAAAAAGATTATTACGAAACTTTGGGTGTTAGTAAAAACGCTACGCCTGACGAAATAAAGAAAGCGTACAGAACGCTTGTTAAAAAATATCACCCTGACTTGCACCCAGGCAATGAAGCCGCTGCGGAAAAGTTTAAGGAAATAAACGAAGCGAACGAAGTTTTATCCGATGAAACTAAGAGAAAGAATTACGATACTTTCGGCGATGCGAACGGGAATATGGGTGGCTTCGGTGGCGGAGCAAGCGGATTTAGTGGATTCGGCGACTTTGGTGATATTTTTGGTGATATTTTCGGTGGATTTGGTGGGTCACGCCAACGCCGTCAAACAAAGACTAAGGGCGATGATATTACTATTGAACTTACTTTAAGTTTCCTTGACGCTGCCAAGGGTTGCCGTCGTGAAGTGGTTTACCATAGAAACGAACCGTGTGCAAGTTGTAAGGGTACGGGCGCTAAATCGGGTACAGCGTATAAAACTTGTGAAAAGTGCGGAGGCACAGGACAAATTCAGTATACTACAAGTAACGGATTTTTCCGTTCTGTTCAAGTTCGTGCGTGCGATGAATGTAAAGGCACGGGCAAAAAGATTTTGGAAGCGTGCAAAGAATGTAACGGCAAGGGCTATACTAGAACAACAACCAAAGTAGTTCTTGATATTCCGGCGGGCGCTGACACGGGCAGTTATATTAGAAAGGCTGGCTTTGGTCAAGCAAGCACTAACGGTGGTGCGGCAGGCGACCTTATAGTCGTTATGAAGGTTGAAAACAGCAAGATATTTAATAGGAAAAATTTTGACCTTTACGTTTCCGTGCCGATAAGCTTTAAGACTGCTGCAATTGGCGGTAAAGTTAAAGTTCCACTCATTGATGAAACGATGGATTATACTATTCCAGAAGGCACGCAAAGCGGAAAGATATTCTTCGTGCGTGGAAAGGGAATAAAATCTTCAAGGGGAACGGGCGACTTGTATATTGAAGTTGTTGTCGAAGTACCGTCAAAACTTTCACGAGAACAGAAAAAGATTTTAGAACAGCTTGAAGATGCAACCGATATCAAGCAATGCTCACAAATGAAACAGTATAAAGACAATATTGAAAGTATGTACGGCAAAAATCCGTATGCAAAATAATTAATGTGCGACTTAAAAATGTTAAGTCGCATTATTTAATTGACTAACTAAACAAAAACGGTTAAAATAAAACTATGAGTAAATTTATTGAATTGACAGTTTCAACCACACACCTTGGCGGTGAATTAGTAAGTGACGTTTTATGGGGCTATACTGAACTTGGTGTAGTCATAAACGATATTGAAGACGTGATAAGTTTATCCCGTGACGGCAGGGCGTGGGATTATGCTGACGAAAGTATTTTTAGTGCGGATAAGACCGTGCTTGTAAAAGCATATTTTCCCGTAGATAACGCAACCGAAGTTATAGGCAAGGTTGAGCGTGATTTAGCAAGTATGAAACAAAGCAGTCCGCTTGATTTGGGCACACTTGAAACGGTTAAGCGTGAGATTGACGGCGACCTTTGGAGAGAACAGTGGAAAGAACATTTTAAACCCATACATATCGGCAAAGTTGTTATCGTTCCAGAGTGGATAGATTATAAGTCGGCTGACGGTGAAATTAAGGTTTTGCTTGACAGCAATATGGCTTTTGGAACAGGTGAGCACGAGACCACGTCAATGTGCGTTGACTACATTGCAAAGTATGTAAGTAATAACGATACCGTTTTAGACGTTGGGTGCGGTAGCGGTATTTTGGGAATTTGCGCAAGTAAGCTCGGTGCAGAAAAGGTTATAATGACCGACATTGACGAATGCGCTGTAATAGCAACCGAGCACAATATGAAACTTAACGGTGTTACTAACGGAACGGTGCTACTTAAAAACTTACTTGATGATAATTCGGTTAAAGGCGACGTTATCGTTTGCAATATTATGGCAGAAGTGTTGATTGCATTTGCACCTTACATTTTCGCCAACTTAAAGCCAAATGGTAAAATAATATTAAGTGGTATTTTGGTTGAAAGACTTGGTGCAGTAAAACAAGCTTATCTAAATGTAGGCTTTAAGTTTGTTGAACAAAACATAAAGGGCGAATGGTCTGCGCTTGTTATGGAGTGGGGTGGAAATAATTGAAAGCAGTAGTTTTTACGCTAGGCTGTAAGGTGAACGAATGTGAAAGTGATTCGCTTATAGCAGGATTAATTGAGCGTGGCTATGAAGTTAGTGATAAACTTGTAAAAGCCGACGTGTACGTCGTCAATACTTGTGCGGTTACTGCGGAAGCAGAGAAAAAATCACGCCAATCGGCTTCAAGGATTAAAAGATTAAACCCCAACGCAAAAATAATTTTTACAGGCTGTGCGACTCAAAAAAACCCAACGGCGTTTACTGAAAAATCAAGTGATTATTTGGTTACGGGAACGTTTAATAAAAATAAAATTTTAGATATGCTTTACTGCACAGGTGAACAAATTACACCACCGTGCAGTGAATTTGAAGAACTTAACGTTGTTAAAACCTTGCGAACACGCACATATGTAAAAGTTCAAGACGGTTGCAATAATTTTTGTTCTTACTGCATAATACCGTATCTTCGTGGTAGAAGCCGTTCAAGAAACCCAAAAAGCATAATTGAAGAAATTAAAAAAACACAGCCAAAAGAAGCAGTGCTTAACGGAATAAATTTATCGGCTTACGACTATAATGGAACAACGCTAACGGGACTGATTGAAAGGCTTAAAGACGTAGATTGTAGAATTAGGCTTGGTTCGTTAGAAGTGGGTGTAATAACTGATGAATTTTTGACGGCGCTTAAAAATCTTAAAAACTTTGCACCGCATTTTCATCTTTCGTTGCAGTCGGGCTCAAACGCTGTGCTTAAAAAAATGAATAGGCACTACACTGCCGAAGAGTATGCAAATAAGGTTGACTTGATTAGAAAATACTTTTCTAATGCAGGGATTACAACTGATATAATAGTTGGATTTCCGACCGAGACGGATGAAGATTTTATAAATACACAAAAACTTATTGAAAGGGTAAAATTTTCGGATATACACCCGTTCCCGTTTAGTCCAAGAAGTGGAACGGTTGCTTATAAAATGCAAGACTTGCCACCGCAAATTAAAAAAGCAAGGCTTAATAAACTACTTGAAATAAAGGCAAATTGCAAAGAAAATTTTGCGAAATCAATGGTAGGAAAAACGCTTGACTTTTTATTTGAAGAGTTTAAGGACGGATACTTTGAAGGGTATTCGGAAAACTATTTAAGGCTGTATTTGTCTGAATATTCGGGCGACGGAAAAATAGAAAAAGTAACGGTAATCGCACCGTTTAAGGACGGCGCACTTGCTAAAATTAAGGAGTAAAATATGAAAGACTGTTTATTTTGTAAAATCATTGCAGGCGAAATTCCTGCAACCAAGATGTATGAAGATGAAAATATGCTTATTTTTAAGGATATTGACCCTAAGGCTAAAAATCATTATCTTTGCGTACCTAAAAGCCACTTTAAACTTTTAGCCGATATGACCGATGAGCAGAGTGAAATGCTTAAAGCGTGCTTTAAGAAAATTCCTACGCTTCAAAAAGAACTTGGCTTAGAAAACGGTTATCGTTTGGTAATTAACCAAGGCGACGATGCAGGTCAAACGGTGTTCCACTTGCACATTCATATTTTGTCTGGTCAAAAAATGGGCTGGACCCCCGCTTAAATAATTTAATTAAAAAATAAAAACGCGAACTAATAAGTTCGCGTTTTTTGTAACAATATTTTAGTTGAAAGGAGGTGTTGGTGAAGGGAGCAGTTTTAACTTTTCTTTATATTCTATAAACGTCTCATCAAGAAAATAATTTAATTTTTTATTACAAGTAAATAAAGTAAATCCAGCAATTATTCGACGAGCGAGAAAGAGAACAAACCAAACAATAAGTAGACTCCA
>JAZNFN010000173.1:0-13514 GCA_045576035.1 Christensenellaceae bacterium | reverse complement strand
CAAGGACGACAATATTCCACCACATCTTAAAAATTACGTTTTCGCATCTAGCGAAGACAAGAAAAATACTGCAAACTATAAATATCCGCACGATTTTGGCGGATACGTTGACCAGCAGTATTTACCCGACAAGTTAAAGGGTAAAGTTTATTATAATCCAAAAAACAACGGCTATGAAAACACCGTTAAAGAAATTAGAAAAAGAAAAGGTAAAAAGGTATAAATATGGACTATTCGTTAAAATTATCAAAAGAATTCAGCTTGCGTGCAGACCACTCTGCAAATATTATATCGCTTATAGATGAAGGTAACACCATACCGTTTATTGCAAGATACCGTAAAGAAATGACGGGTTCTTGCGACGACCAAGTGCTCCGTGAATTTTCAGATAGATTAAAGTATTTAAGAAACTTAGATAAAAGAAAGGAAGAAATCGCCGCATCAATCACCGAACAGGGCAAGATGACTGACGAAATTATGATTGCGCTTGCAGGGGCAGAAACGCTTACCGAAGCAGAAGATATTTACCGTCCGTTTAAGCAAAAGAGAAAGACTCGTGCATCGGTTGCAACCGAAAAGGGACTTAAACCGCTTGCAGATTTTATTTTAGAGCAAACTGACGGCGACCTTAATTTAAAAGCACAAGAATTTATCAGTGAAGAAAAGGGCGTTGAAAGTGTTGAAAAGGCTATTGCAGGTGCATCTGATATCATTGCAGAAATGGTTTCGGACGATGCTGAACTGAGAAAAACGCTCCGTAAAAAGATTTTTGAAGTGGGTGAACTTTCTTGTAAACTTTTGGAAAACGAAAATGCAAAAACTTACGATATGTACGCTGATTACAGTGAAAAAATTGCTAAAATTCCGTCGCATAGAATTCTTGCAGTCAACCGTGGCGAAAAGGAAGAGTGCTTAAAGGTTTCAGTTACGGTTGATACCGAAGCGTTTATCGAAGCGGTTAAAAGCGTATACGTTAAAAATCAAACGGAAAGCGCAAACGTGGTTGCCCTTGCTTGTGCGGACGCTTATTCAAGGCTAATATTCCCGTCGGTTGAAAGGGAAGTTAGAAACGAACTTACCGAAAAGGCAAGTGAGCAAGCAATAAAAATGTTTGAAGTTAATCTCCGTCCGCTTCTTTTACAGCCACCGCTAAAAGGCAAGACTATTTTAGGTCTTGACCCTGCGTACAGAACGGGTTGTAAAATTGCCGTTATCGACAGCGAAGGTAACGTTTTGGATACGGCGGTAGTTTATCCCACGCCACCACAAAGCAAAATTGAAGAAGCAAAGGCAGTTTTATTAAAACTTATAGATAAACATAAAGTAAACGTCGTTTCAATCGGGAACGGAACGGCAAGCAAGGAAAGTGAAATTTTCGTTGCGAATATGATTAAAGAAAGTGGAAGAGATTTGGCGTATGCAGTAGTAAACGAAGCGGGTGCTTCGGTTTACAGTGCAAGCAAACTCGGTGCGGAAGAATTCCCCGATTTTGACGTTACGCAAAGAAGTGCCGTTTCAATCGCAAGAAGACTTCAAGACCCACTTGCTGAACTTATAAAAATTGACGTTAAATCAATAGGCGTTGGTCAGTACCAACACGATATGCCCGAAGCAAGACTTGAAGAAGTTTTGGGCGGTGTTGTTGAAGACTGTGTTAATAGCGTTGGCGTTGACCTTAACACCGCTTCACCAAGCCTACTTTCTTACGTTGCAGGCTTAAATAAGGGTATCGCAAAAGAAATTGTTAAGTATAGGGCGGAAAAACCTTTCCTTAAAAGAGAAGACCTTTTGTCAGTTAAAAAACTCGGTGCAAAAGCGTTTGAGCAGTGCGCAGGGTTCTTGCGTATCGTTGGCGGCAACGTTTTAGATAATACGGGCGTTCACCCCGAAAGTTATCCCGCAGTTGAAAAATTGCTTGCGTTCACGGGCTATACGCTTGACGACGTGGCAAACGGAAAGATAGGCGATATAAAAGCAAAGATAGAACAAAAGGGTTGGGATAACGCTGCAAAAGAATGCGGCGTTGGTGTGCCGACCGTTCAAGATATCGTTGCAGAACTATTAAAGCCCGGTCGTGATATTCGTGATACGTTACCAAAACCTATACTCCGTAGCGACCTTATGGACCTTGCCGATTTAAAAGAAGGTATGGAAATTAACGGCACGGTAAGAAACGTTATCGACTTTGGTGTGTTCGTAGACATCGGCGTTCATCAAGACGGTTTAGTGCATATCTCTCAAATTTCCGACAATTACATTAAGCATCCGTCAGACGTGTTGAAAGTTGGCGACTTGGTTAAAGTTAAAGTTTTGGGCGTTGATACTATAAAGAAGAAAATTTCACTCACTATGAAAACTACCGAACTTCCCCACGGTATAGCGGTGGGCAACCAAAAAACCGATATGGAAAGAAAGCAAGGTAGACGTGACGCAGAGAAAAAGCGTGAACAAAAGAAAGAGTTAAGCGCAGACGAACTTCGCCAAATTCTAATGAAAAAGTTTGGTAGATAAGAAAATGATAATAGAAGCGTTGTTGATTGACAACGCTTTCTATCTATGGCAAGATACTTTAAATATTTAAAGAATAAAACAATATCTTTTATTGTGTTTTGTAAAAAATTGTCCTATAATAAAAGGCGATAGTACAATAAACGCACAGTTTTTGGGAGAAAATATGTTACAAATAAAGAACGTAAAGAAAATTTATCAAACCAAATCGGGCAACGTTACTGCACTTAACGGCGTAAGTATGACGTTTGCTCAAACGGGTATGATTTTTATCACGGGTAAAAGCGGTTGTGGTAAAACGACCTTGCTTAACGTAATAGGTGGGCTTGACGGGTTTGATGAAGGCGAAGTTTCGCTTTATGGGAAGTCGTTTAAGCATTTTAACGCACAAGAATACGATAGTTATAGGAACACCTTTATAGGTTTTGTATTTCAAGAGTATAATCTATTAAACGAATATACGGTAGAAAAAAACATTGCAATTGCAATGGAACTTCAAGGTGAGACGCTAAACCAAAACCAATTAGATAATCTATTATCAACGGTAGATATAACCGACCTTAAACACAGAAAGCCAAGTGAACTTTCGGGCGGACAAAGACAGCGTGTTGCAATAGCAAGGGCGCTTGTCAAAAACCCCAAAATTATCATTGCGGACGAACCTACGGGCGCACTTGATTCAAACACGGGTATTCAAGTTTTTGACATATTAAAAAAGTTGTCCAAGGAAAAATTAGTTATCGTTGTTTCGCACGATACTGAATTTGCCGAAAAATATGCCGATAGAATTATTCGATTAGTTGACGGAAATATCGTTGAAGATATAACTTTTAACGAAAACGAAATAAGTGAAAATATTAGAGAGCAAGATAACGGGTTAATTATTAAAAACGGTGCAGACTTAACAGAAAAGGAAAAGGGACTGCTTGCGGATGCAATTAAGAATAAAAAGAAAATAGAAATTATAGAAAAGTTGAGTTATAGGGAAAAAGAGCCGACAAAAGAAGTCGAACTTAAAAATCCCACCCAACCTGTAAAGTTTAAAAAGAGCCAAATGAAGTTTAAGAGTGCATTTTCACTTGGGCTTAAAAGTTTAGGTGTAAAACCGCTCCGTCTAATCTTCACGGTGTTTTTATCAGCCGTGGCGTTTGCGGTTTTTGGAATGTTTGACACCATTGCAAACTTTAACACGGCAGACGTTATAAACTATCAACTAAAACAGTCAAACACTCCGTCAATAATGACAAGCGCTAAATACGTTGTAAATTCAGAGTTTGGCGACGAATATACGGTAAGGCTTTCGCAAGATAAAATTACAGAGATAGAAAGGCAAACGGGTTATGCTATAAAAGGCATTTATTATTTTGACACCAACACTAACGGAAGTACTTATAACGAAAAGACCATACAAGAAATAAACGTTATGCACACTTATCGTGGCAAAAACTATTATACCAACAAAGTAAACGGTATGATAGAGTTTAATAAAGATGAGATAAGTGAAGATGGTAAAATAGGCAAGTTTAACTACAAAATAGTTGCAGGCAAATATCCATATATGCCCGAAAATTTTTATGCAAGTTCAATATATAACGCCAACTGCGAAATTGCAATTTCGACCTATCTTGCTGACAGTATTTTATATTACTTAAACGGTGCACTTATAAATGAACAACCGGTTGAAACAAGAGAAGACCTTTTAGACAAGTTAATTACTGTAAACTCAATGTCGTTTAGAATAGTTGGGCTTATCGACTGCGGTTCTATCCCTGAAAAATATAATCCGCTTATAGATAGTGCTTCTAACAGTTCTAGTTATCAAACACTTTCAGCTGATTTTAACGCTTATATAAATTCGGGTGCGCAAAAGTGTTTGTTTATGCCACAAGGATACCGTGAGTGGTATAAGGCAAAAGGCAATCTCTTAAAAACCGTTTTTTATTCGGGCGATTCAAGTTGGTCAGTTAAAAGCGAAAAGAACGTGCATCAAGCCACTGACTACGTTTACTCAATAAATCAATGCAACTATAATAACGTTATATCGTTTATTGGGGAATATGGAAAAAGTAGCACTCTTAAAGACGATGAGATTTTAATTCACCCCAACAACTTAACCGAAGTTTTTTACGCAGAGTGGTTAGAAAGTGATAGGGCTACGGTTCAAACAAACATAAATTTAATAATTAACAGCACGGATAAAGACGAAAGAAAGCAAAGTTTAGACAAGGTTTTTGAACTGTTAGGGCTTTCGCCAAGCGAACGTGTTAGAACGGTTACCGTAACCAAGCGTGAAAACAACACGGACAATCTTATAACCAAACAACTAAAAGTCGTCGGTATTTATTGTGGCATTGAAAACAGCACTTACGTTCAAAACTACAACCTAATGATGAACGAAAATCTTATGTCGCAGTTTAATATTTTTTCTGGACAAGGCGATTTTGCAAGGTTAATGTTTTCACCGAACGGAAGCCTGTTTGGAACAAGAAGAATTGCCGAATATATGTGCAGTGCTTCGGGCTTAGCGCTTAATTGGTACGGCAATACGGTAATAAACACAATTTCGCACAACGAAAAAACCATACGTCAGTCGGCAGACCTTTTCTTATACGCATCAATCGTCTTGGCAGTGTTCTCCGTCTTTATGTTCTTTAACTACATTTCAACAAGCGTAATTAATAAACGCTCTACCATAGGGATATTAAGGTGCTTGGGCGCAAACGGCAAGAATATATTATCTATATTTACCATAGAAAGTATCGTTATGGCGGTAGTAAACGCAATTTTGGCAACGGCGATAACTGCGATAGGTTGTGTACTTGTCAATATGTATATAATGAACGTTATGTATATTTCGGTTGCGTTTGCAATCTTTGGCGTAAGGCAAGTATTGATAATATTTGGTGTAAGTTTACTCACGGCGATAATATCTTCGGTTTTCCCGATTATTAGAATATCCAAAGAAAAACCGGTTGAACTTATTAGAAAACCGTAATATCATATCTCAAAAAAGAACTTGGAAAAATGCTCCAAGTTCTTTTAAAATTGACAGTGTAATATTTTTATGTTAAAATTATACCTATAATTTTATTCATCATAAAAAAGGAGAAACTATGAAAAAGATAGCAGTATTTATTGCAGACGGAACCGAAGAACTTGAAGCGCTTACCCCCGTTGACGTTTTAAGAAGAACGGGTGCTAAGTGCGATATTATATCAGTAAGCGGAGAGTATATAAAAAGTTCGCACGGCATAACGATTAAAGCCGATGCTGTTATAGATAGCGTAGACCTTGATAATTACGACGCACTTATAATTCCTGGCGGAATGCCTGGTGCAACAAATATTTCATCGTGCGAAAAGGCGGTAAAGGCAATTAAAAAAGCGATACAAGACAAAAAACTTGTTAGTGCCATTTGCGCTTCGCCTGCGATAGTGCTTCAGATAACGGTCTTTTATCGGTTGATAAGGCAACTTGCTATCCTGCGCCCGATTTTATAAACTCACTTGGCGAAAAATACACGGGAACGGAAGTTGAAGTTTGTGAAAAGGTTATAACTGCAAACGGTCCTAAAAGTGCGTTTAAGTTTGCGCTTACTATATGTGAAAAATTAAACTTAACGCCTAAGTTTTAACCGTAGGGTTAATAAATAAATTTTATGGCAATATATTAATGTAATATTGTTTATATTAAATTAATATAAATATTATATTTTATAATAAGTAAAAAAGGAGACTATTAAATTGACACCGTTTAGTATGACGGGGGAAAGTGTAGTAAAAGAACTTTCCACCGACCTTTCAAAAGGACTTTCAAGTTCAGCCGTCAATGAGTTAAAACAAAAGTACGGCGAAAACAAACTACAAGAAAAAAAGAAAAAGTCAACGTTTGTTAAATTTTTAGAGCAGTTCAAAGATGCGATGATTATAATATTGCTTGTGGCGGCGGTAGTATCGTTTGCAATCGCAATATTTGAAGGCGTAAAGCACGGAACGTGGGGCGAACTTTTTGAACCTATTCTAATACTTTTAATCGTAGTATTAAACGCAATTATGGGCGTTGCGCAAGAAAATAAAGCGGAACGGGCGCTTGATGCGTTAAAGAATATGTCTGCACCGCACGCAAGGGTAATTCGTGACGGTGAAGAAAAGATTATAAACGCAAGCGACCTTGTTCCAGGCGATATAATACTTCTTGAAGCGGGCGACTTTGTTCCTGCTGACGCAAGGCTAATTAAGAGTGTAAGCCTAAAAAGTGAAGAGAGTGCATTGACGGGCGAATCTGTTCCGTCCGAAAAAGACGCAAATGCGTTGGTAGATGCAAACGCTTCGGTTGGCGATAGAACAAATATGGTTTTTTCAGGCTGTTCAATAACTTATGGCACGGCTGTTGCCGTCGTTACGGCTATCGGTATGGATACCGAAATGGGCAAGATTGCAAACCTTTTATCGAACGAAGCTGAAACACAAACTCCCTTACAAAAAAAGCTTGCTTTCCTTGGAAAATACTTGGGTTTCCTTGCGCTTGGCGCTTGTGCGATAATCTTTATTGTAGGCGTTATCGCAAATCTTAATATACTTGACGTGTTTATGACGGCTGTATCGCTTGCAGTTTCTGCTATCCCCGAAGGTTTACCTGCAATAGTAACCATAGTTTTAGCAATCGGCGTTCAGCGTATGGTTAAAAAGAACGCTATAATTAGAAGGCTTCCTGCCGTTGAAACGCTTGGCAGTGCTTCGATTATATGTTCGGATAAGACGGGCACGCTCACAATGAATAGAATGACGCTTGTTAAAGCTTTTGTTGACGGGCAAGACGGCGTTGAAGATATAGGGGAAAACAACACCGAATTAGTTAAAAAACTTTTAACTTACGGCACGCTATGTTCGGACGGTTCGGTTGTTTTTGAAGACGGAAAAGAAGTTCATATCGGCGACCCCACTGAAACGGCGATAGTTTTAGCGACATATAAAAACGGACTCAAAAAAGACCAACTTAATAGCGATTATCCACGAATTGCGGGCATACCGTTCGATTCTGATAGAAAACTTATGAGTACGGTAAACGTAATCGACGGCAAGAACGTGGTAATAGTTAAAGGCGCTGTCGATATGATGGAAAAGCGCTGTATTAGTGGCGACTTTGAAAAGGCAAAACGCATTAACGAGCAAATGAGTTCATCGGCTTTAAGGGTGCTTGCAGTAGGTTATAAAATAATAGACACCTTGCCCGACCAACTTACTAGCGAAGATATTGAAAACGGTTTAACCTTTATGGGACTTGTGGGAATGATTGACCCACCAAGGCCCGAGGCAAAAGAAGCGGTAAGAATTTGCCGTGAAGCAGGCATTAAACCTGTTATGATAACGGGCGACCACGTTGTAACGGCAACGGCAATAGCAAAAGAGATTGGCATTTACGTTGACGGCGATATGGCAATAACGGGCGCACAGCTTGACGAAATGAGCGACGACGAACTATTTAACACGGTAGAAAAAGTTTCGGTTTACGCCCGTGTTTCACCCGAAAATAAAATTAGAATAGTTAAGGCTTGGCAAAGAAAAGGGCAAGTGGTTTCAATGACGGGCGACGGCGTGAACGACGCACCTGCGTTAAAGGCGGCGGATATCGGTTGTGCAATGGGTATAACGGGTACTGACGTTGCGAAAGGCGCTGCCGATATGACCTTAACTGACGATAACTTTGCGACCATTGTCGATGCAGTTAGGGAAGGACGTGGTATTTACGCTAACATTAAAAAGGTGGTTGGATTTTTACTTGGTACGAATATCGGTGAAGTTGTACTTGTGTTCGTTGCAATGCTAATATGGCAAGTTTCACCATTGCTGTCAATGCAACTTTTGTGGATAAACCTTGTAACTGACAGTTTACCTGCAATAACGCTAGGAATGGAACCCGTTGAAAAGGACGTTATGACCAAAAGACCTAAGCCAAAGAACGAAAGCCTTTTTGCACACGGCTACGGCTTGCAGATAGCGCTTCAAGGTTTAATGTTCGGTGCACTCTCACTCATAGCGTTCTACGTTGGCAGAACTTATACGAATACGCTCATAGGCGGTCAAACGCTTGCGTTTATGACACTTTCTATTTCACAAGTAGTTCAAGCGTTCAATATGCGTTCAGAGCGTTCGATATTTAAAATCGGCTTATTTACGAACAAAAAACTCAATCTTGCGGTGCTAGGGTCACTTTCGCTCGTTGCGTTCGTAATGTTCGTTCCTGGTGTTAAAGATGCGTTCGGGCTTACTATTTTACCGTGGCAAATGTATCTTTTAGGAATAGGACTTTCACTTGTTCCGCTAATCGTGATGGAAATTTCAAAAGCCTTAGGATTTATTAAAAGTAAATAAAACAAACAAAAATTATACAAAGGAGAAAAACAATGTTACAACTATTTACCGATACGGATACCGACATAACCCCAGAAGATGCCAAAGAATATGGATATAAATTAATCAGTATGCCTTATCAATATGGCGATACCACCGTATATCCTTACGAAGATTTTGAAAATTTTGATTATGCAAGTTTTTATGGTATGCTTAGAAAAGGCACGCTTCCTACTACAAGTGGTTTGTCGCCTGCAAAATATGCGTCTTATTTTGAACCCGTATTAAAAGACGGTAACGATATTTTGTACGTTCATTTTTCTACTGCGATGAGTGGAACGTTCAACGCTATGAACGTTGCTATAAACGAACTTAAAGAAAAATATCCCGAAAGGTCTATTTATACCATAGACACTAAGGGCATAACAATTCTTAGTTATAACATAGTTAAAGAAATCGGTGACCTACACAAAAAAGGTGCAACGGTTGAAGAAATTCTTGACTGGGCTAAGACGGAAATAGATAAATTTGCCGTTTACTTTTATGCGGACGACTTAAAGTTTTTCGCTCGTAGCGGTAGGGTAAGCGGTTTTTCTGCCACAATGGGTGGACTTTTAGGAATTCGCCCGATACTTACGATGAACTCTGACGGAATTATGGCTTCCGTTGCAAAGGCAAGGGGAAAAGTCGCAACTGTTGAAAAAATGCTTGACTACGTTAGAACGCTTCAATGCGATATAAAAAATCATAGAGTTATTGTTGGGCATAGCGATGCACTTGAACTTGCAAAAGACTTAGAAAAAAGATTAAAAGACGAGTTCGGTCAAGATTTAAGAACGGAAATCGTTGTCGTAAACCCCACGGCAGGTAGCCACTGCGGACCCGATACGGTCGGCATAAGTTTTTACGCAATACACAGGTGATAAAGTATGATTGAGATTGTGGAAGTTAAAAGTAAAAAGGACGTTAAAGAATTTATAAATTTTCCGCTTAGGCTTTATAAAAATTGTCCGTACTTTGCGCCCCCACTCTATATGGATGAAAAGGCGCTGTTTAAGAAAAATAACGTCTATAACGACCAAGCCCAAGCAGTTTATTATCTTGCAAAAGAAAAGGGAAAAACTGTGGGTAGAATTTCGGGTATTTTGCAACGTGTAAGCAATGAAAAGTGGAATCAAAAACGTGTCCGCTTCACTCGTTTTGACAGTATTGACAATCAAGAAGTCGCAAATGCGCTTTTTGGTGCAGTTGAAT
Source organism: Christensenellaceae bacterium (assembly GCA_045576035.1). Taxonomy (GTDB): domain Bacteria; phylum Bacillota; class Clostridia; order Christensenellales; family Borkfalkiaceae; genus UBA1259. The sequence continues at coordinate 3,402 of JAZNFN010000173.1, read as the reverse complement.
CGTGGGCAAAACAAAAGGGAATGGATACCGTTGTTGGTCCGCTTGGCTTTTCAGACCTTGAAAGAGAAGGGCTTTTAATCGAAGGCTTTGACCAACTTGCTACCTTTGAAGAGCAGTATAACTATCCTTACTACCAAAAACTTATCGAAGCACAAGGCTACCAAAAGGAAGTCGATTGGATAGAAAGAAAACTTTACTATCCCAAAGAGCCAGATGAGCGCATTCCACGCCTTTCTGCAATGATGATGAAAAAGTATAATCTTCGTTTTGGAACGGCGAAGAACGCCCGTGACTTCGTTAAAAAATATGGCGACGGATTTTTTGAAATTTTAGATAAAACGTATGTTGATATTTATCAGTCGGTACCGTTTACTGAAAAAATGAAAAAAAGCCTTATATCAAGTTTTAAGTTGATTATAGACGTTAATCACGTTGCCGTGATTCTTGATAAAGACGACAATATTGTTGCATTTGGAATTTGTTTCCCGTCAATCGGTAAGGCTTTGCAAAAGAGTGGTGGAAGACTTACTTTGCCTGCAATAATAAGAACCCTAAAATCTATAAAGCACCCAAATATTATTGATTTAGGATTAATAGGTGTTCTTCCCGAATATCGTGGCAAAGGTATCGCCACCGCACTCATTAACGAAATTTTAAATATGCTAAAAAAAGGCGACCTTTTACATATTGAAACCAACTCCAATTTGGAAGACAACTTAAATATTCAAAATCAATGGAAGAATTTTGATAGTGTAGTGCATAAGCGTCGTCGCGCCTTTTTTAAGGTGTTATAAACGTCGTTGCAGGTCGTTACTGCTTTGGGTTTTGACTTCGATGACCAACAAGGTCTATCTCATCCAAAACCCGTCGCGAGCCTACTGCAACTTGTTTCTAACCCCTTAAATACAACTTAATTTATACTATAAAAATTCATAAAAGACATATAATAATTTAGATTTCAAGGAGAATTTATGAACTTTAATTTAATGCACCCGGCAGAACAGATAGTTTTGCTTATAAATAGGGTATACCAAAAAGGTCTTACAACCACTTCGGGTGGTAACCTTTCAATACTTGACAGCGAAGGTAATATTTGGATTACGCCGTCTGGTATTGATAAAGGCTCTTTAACTCCGTCCGATATATGTAAAGTATTGCCAGATGGCACGGTGGTTGGTAAGCATAAGCCTTCGGTAGAATTACCTTTCCATAAACTTGTTTATGAAACAAGACCTGACGTGTCCGCAGTGCTTCACGCACACCCGCCGGCACTTGTAAGTTACAGCTTGATTAGGCAAATACCAAACGTAAACATAATACCTACTCCGCACCAAGTATGCGGTCAAGTTGGTATTGCAGAGTATGAAGTTCCTGGTAGCGATTTGCTTGCTCAGCGCATTGTTGACGAAATTAAAAAAGGTCTTAATGCAGTAATAATGGAAAACCACGGTGTTATCACTTGTGCGGACAGTTTGTTTGAAGCGTTCAAGCGTTTTGAAACGTTGAACTTTGCTGCGTCAATCGGTATAACCGCATCAATTCTCGGTAAACCCGAAGCACTTACCGATGCACAAATAGAACTCAACAGCAGAAAGGGGCTAACTCAACTTGGTGAATTTATTCCCACGTCTTATAGTTCAGAAGAAAGAAGACTTCGCAAAGAAATGTGTGCGCTTATCCATAGGTCGTATGACCAAGGCTTGTTTACAAGTACGCAAGGCACGTTTTCAGTTCGTCTCAACGAAAATTCTTTCCTTATCACTCCTTATGGTGTTGATAGAAAGTATATCGAACCCGAAGACATCGTTAGGATTGAGCATAATTGGAGAGAAGCAGGCAAACGTCCTAGCCGTTCGGTAGGGCTTCATAAACTCATTTATGACAACCACCCCGAAGTAAACGCAATCACCGTTGCACACCCAAAACACCTCATGGCTTTTGGCGTAACACATACCGAAATTGATTCAAGAACTATCCCCGAATCATATATTGCAATGCGTGATATCGGCAGAGTACCGTTCGGAACGAATATAGTTAATCCGCAAAAGATATCTGATATAATATCACCAAAGTCGCCCGTAGTTTTGGTTGATAACGATAGCGTAATTAGTACGGGGCATTCGCTAATCAACGCATTTGACCGCTTGGAAGTTGCTGAATTTACAGCAAATACCATTATTCACGCAAAGATGATAGGTGATATCGTAAAAATTAGCGATAAAGAAGTGGACGATATAAACAAAGCGTTTAATTTAACTGAAAACTAAAATAAACGAAAGGGAGAATAAAATGAAAAACACTATAAAAGATTTGATTGATATTTCACAGTACGCAGGTAGCCGTGCAGACTATACGCAGGGTGGCGGCGGAAATACGTCAGTTAAAAATTTTGACAACGGCACGATGGTAATTAAAGCATCGGGTTATAGATTAGTTGATATTAACGAAACGACTGCGTTCGTTGCCGTTGATAAGAATAAAATCTACGACTATTACAACAGCGTTGATTTATCGGTACAAAAAGATTACGAAAAAGAAAGTGCTGAAATTAGCAAAGCGTCAATCGTTCCGCTTGAAGGAATACAAACACTCCGCCCAAGCGTTGAAGTTGGTTTTCACGCAATACTTAAAAAATACGTTATTCATACGCACTCAGTTTATGCAAATTTAATTACTTGTAGTATGGAGGGCGAGGCACTTGCTGAAAAACTATTTAAGGATAAAGATTTCGGATTTATCTTCTTACCGTATATTAACCCTGGCTTTGAACTTACGCTTGCTATGAAGGTTAAGATTGATGAATACGTTAATAAAACGGGCAAGTATCCCGAAGTAATCTTTATGAAAAATCACGGCTTAGTTGTTACAGGCGATTACATTGATAGAGTAAAGGCTGTTAATACCGACGTAAACGAAACTATTAGAAACTACTTTAATCTTGCCGACGATTTTAGAAGCGTTACGCTTGAAAAAACTGAAAATGGCTTTAAGAGTGCAACACCGCTTGTTGTAAACTTTGTTAAAAACAACAAGCTTGATAAAGCAATGCTTGATGAAACGCCCTTGTATCCCGACCAATTAGTGTACTTAAATAATATTCTTGCACACTCACCCGATACAATGGTTGTAAAAGATACCGTTTACTACAACACCGATATTAAGCAAGCAACCACGCTAGAAGAAACGCTTGCTGCATACCTATTCGTTGTAACCACGGTTAAAAATGCAAACCTTACCGTTTCAACTATGAACGAAAAAGAAGTTTACTTTATCAACAACTGGGAAGCAGAAAAATATCGCCGTTCAGTAAAATAAAATCAATAATAAAACCAAAAAACAGTCTGCAAACGCAGGCTGTTTTTAATATTTTTTACATAAATCTACAAAACTTCAAATTTACTT
>JAZNFN010000172.1:0-5449 GCA_045576035.1 Christensenellaceae bacterium | reverse complement strand
ATCATTCGGATAAGGTAGGTAACGCCCGCCATAACGATTATCATAAGTGCCATAACTGTTAAGTCCATTTATGCGTCCTCCTCTGCCGATTTGACGGGAAAGAACGCCGCAGTTACAGCCGATGCGATGAGCGCACTTATTATGTACCTAAACCCCTCGGATAGTACGCTAAATATTGGCACGAAATAGAACGTACAACTCAGTGCTATTGAAATGCTGACGGCAACGGCAACGCCCCTTACTTTTATAGTAGGGGGAACGATTATTGCTATAAACATTGCGTACAGCGCTATTCCAAGTGCATTGGTTATGCTTATAGGCAAAACGTCGCCTGCGGCAGCGCCCAAAAGTGTGCCAAGCGCCCAACCAAAGTATGGCAAGATAACTAAACCGTAAAAGTATTTTCTGCCAAACGTCTTTGGTTTTGCCGCGGCTATTGCAAAAATTTCATCGGTAACAAATGCTGAACAAAGCAATCTATGCCCTGTGGTAAAACTGCCGTCAAGTTTTTGCGAAAGGGTGATACTCATTAGAAAATACCTAGCGTTTATGACAAGTTGAGTAAGCGCCATTTCAAGTATAGTTCCAACTGCCGCTATTATGGATAGCCCTGCAAGTTGACCTGCACTAGTAAGGTTTGTCATTGATATAAAAACGGACATAAGCAAAGGAACGCCGGCAATACTTGCTTGTACACCGAACGCAAAAGATACCGACAAATACCCTAAACCTATGGGCAGACCGTCTTTTATTCCCTTTTTAAAATTTAAGCCACTTTTAACCATATCGCACCTACTGAACGCACATATTTTATCACAAAAAACAAAGCGTTGCAACAAAACGCAATATAAAAATAAAATTTATTGTTCTACTTTTAATGGGAATGAATTGGTAACTTGCTCACTAAAAACTAAGCAATATAACAATTTTGTTATGTCAATATGCTTTTTTTATATTTTTTTATGTCTAAAAGCGGGGGCAAATATTTTACAATAAAGGACTTTTTTGTTATAATATAAATCTAAAACAATGAGAGAAATAATATCTTTTTTTAAGTTCGGGTGGGAAAGTGATGTGCTTTGTCACCCGATATAACGAAAAAGTAAAGGAGATAAGTAGATTATGGATTACCGTATAGAACACGATTCAATGGGCGAAATGAAAGTCCCCGCTGACCGCTATTGGGCAGCGCAAACTCAACGTTCGTCTGAAAATTTTAGGATTGGCGTTGGCATTGAAATTATGCCCCGTGAAATTACCCGTGCGTTCGGTGTGCTTAAAAAAGCAGCGGCGCTTGCTAACCACGCACTTCGTCCCGAAAAGATGACGGACAAAAAACTCGACGCTATTACTAAGGCTTGTGATGAAGTTATAAGTGGGGCGCTTAACGACCACTTCCCGTTAGTCGTATGGCAGACGGGTTCTGGCACTCAGTCGAATATGAACGCAAACGAAGTTATTGCAAATAGGGGTAACGAAATTGCAGGTGAAAAAATTCTTCACCCCAACGACGATATCAATATGAGTCAGTCGTCAAACGATACTTTCCCGACGGCAATGCACATTTCAGCAGTTTCTGCTATTGAAGATAAACTTATCCCCGCAGTTGAAAAGTTGATTGCAACCTTTGTTCGTCTTGAAAAAGAACACGAAGGTATTGTTAAGTGTGGTAGAACACACCTTCAAGATGCAACGCCCATTACTTTCAGTCAAGAAATCAGTGGTTGGAGAACGAGTTTAGAGCGTGACGTTGAACTTTTAAAACTTTCAGTTAAACCGCTTGCTGAACTTGCGCTTGGTGGAACGGCTGTTGGAACGGGCTTAAATGCGCCTAAGGGTTTCGATACGCTAGTTGCTGAAAAGGTAAGTGAAATTACGGGCAGAAAATTCGTTACGGCAGGTAACAAATTCCACGCCCTTACAAGTAAAGATGAAATCGTGTTTGCACACGGTGCAATCAAGGCACTTGCTGCGGATATGATGAAGATTGCAAACGACGTGCGTTGGCTTGCAAGTGGACCTCGTGACGGTTTAGGTGAAATATTTATTCCCGAAAACGAACCCGGTTCGTCAATAATGCCTGGTAAAGTTAATCCCACGCAATGTGAAGCGGTTACTATGGTTGCCGTTCAAGTAATGGGTAACGACGTTGCTGTTGGTATGGCAGCATCGCAAGGTAACTTTGAACTCAACGTGTTTATGCCCGTTTGCATATACAACTTCTTGCAATCGGCAAGACTTTTATCAGAAGCAATCGTTTCGTTTAACGATAACTGCGCAGTCGGCATAAAGGCAAATCGTGAAAAGATGGACCACAATCTTCATAACTCTTTGATGCTTGTTACCGCACTCAACCCTTACATCGGCTATGAAAATGCGGCAAAGACGGCAAAGAAGGCTTATAAAGACGGTGTTTCGTTAAAGCAGGCTTGCGTAGAACTTGGATTCTTAACGGCAGAAAAATTCGATGAAGTTTTCCACCCCGAAAATATGGTTTAAGGAGCAATATAAAGCAAATGAAAGTTAGTTATTTTCCCGGCTGTACCCTAAAAAACAAAGCAAAAGACCTTGATACTTATGCAAGAAAAAGTGCCGAAGTTTTAGGCGTAACGCTTGAAGAGATTGAAAATTGGCAGTGCTGTGGCGGTGTGTTTACAACAAGCACGGATGAAATAGCGACAAAGCTTTCTTCCGTAAGGGCGCTTATCGAAGCAGATAAAAAGGGTCAACCCTTGGTTTCGGTTTGCTCAGCGTGTCACAACGTTATTAAACAGACCAACGACGCAATGAAGAACAATGCGGACTTCAATTTGCGTGTAAACAATTATAATGCGCCAGAACAGGCGTATAATGGTGAAACCAAAATTTACCACTATCTTGAACTCTTGCGTGACGTGGTTGGTTTTGACAAGATTAAAGAAAAGGTTGTCAATCCGCTTACGGGCAAAAAGATAGCAGCGTACTACGGCTGTCTTCTTCTTCGCCCTGGCAAAGTTATGGCAATGGACGACGTGGAAAATCCCACGATTATGGAAGACCTTATTCGTGCGCTCGGCGCAGAACCCGTCGTTTATGCTTACCGCAACGAATGTTGTGGCGGTTATATAACGCTTGAAAGTAAAGATTTAGCAAAAGAAAAGAGCCGTAAGGTTATGCTTAACGCAAAGGAAAAGGGTGCGGAAGTTATAGTTACCGCTTGTCCGCTTTGCCGTTATAATCTTGTAAAGAACGGTGCAGAATTGCCCGTAGTATACATTACCGAATTGCTTGCCGAAGCTTTCGGAATAAAGGAGTAGCAATATGGAAAATTCCAACAAGAAGCTTTGTGATGAGATTATCCGTCGCAGTGGCGTAAATCCCAGAAAGTGTATGAAATGCGGAAAATGTTCGGGAACTTGCCCTGCTTACGACGAAATGGAATATCATCCCCATCAATTTGTTTATATGGTTGAATCGGGTGATATTGAACCGTTATTAAAGTCAAAGTCAATTTACCGTTGCCTTACTTGCTTTGCTTGCGTAGATAGATGCCCAAGGGGTGTTGAACCGGCAAAGTTAGTTGAAGCAGTTCGTCTTGCGGCTGTTCGTCAGCAAGGTGCAAATCACTTGAAAGCCGACGATATCCCCGCACTTTTGGACGAAGATTTGCCACAACAGGCAATAGTTAGCGCATTGAGGAAATACAGTAAGTAAAAAGGAGAATACAAATGCAGAGAATAGGAGTATTCGTATGTTGGTGCGGAAGCAACATCGCCGCAACGGTTGACGTTGTTAAGGTCGCAGAAGCCTTAAAAAGCGAACCGGGCGTAGTTCATTCAGCCAACTACCAGTATATGTGCTCACAGGCAGGGCAAGAACTTATAAAACAAGCCATTAAAGAACATAATCTTACAGGTCTTGTAATATGTTCGTGTTCGCCAAGAATGCACGAAGCAACTTTTAGAAAAACAGCGGCTGCCGCAGGTATCAACCCGTATATGGTTGAAATTGCAAATATCCGTGAACAGTGTTCTTGGATACATAAAGATATAGAAGAAGGTACTGAAAAGGCAATCGTTTTAGGTAGAACTGCCATTGCAAAGGTAAACCTTAACGCACCGCTTATGCCAGGTGAAAGCCCTGTAACTAAGCGTGCATTGGTTATCGGTGGCGGTATCGCAGGTATTCAAACTGCGCTTGACATTGCTGACGCAGGTTTTGAAGTAGACATCGTTGAAAAGAAACCGACTATCGGTGGTAAAATGGCGCAAATTAACAAGACGTTCCCGACGCTTGACTATGGGGCTTGTATAGTTACGCCAAAGATGGTTGACGTTGCTCAGCACGAAAAAATTAGGATTTTCTCTTACAGTGAAGTTGAAGAAGTTAAAGGCTTCGTGGGTAACTTCAACGTTAAGATTAGAAAGAAAGCACGTTACGTTAAAGAAGACGTTTGTACGGGTTGTGGACTTTGTACTGAAAAGTGTCCGCAAAAGAAAGTTCCTAACGATTTTAACTTAGGTATGGATAATAAACATGCTATCTATATTCCGTTTGCGCAAGCAGTTCCAAAGGTTGCTACTATCGACCCCAACTACTGTACTATGCTTAAAACGGGCAAGTGTGGCGTTTGCTCTAAGGTTTGTACCGCAAAGGCAATCGACTATACTCAAAAAGACGAATTCATTGAAGAAAAGTACGGCGCAATCGTTGCTGCAACAGGCTTTAATCCTATCAGTATGGATAAGTTTGATGAATTTGCTTATAGTCAAAGTAAAGACGTTATCACTTCGCTTGAATTTGAACGTCTTATGAATGCGGCAGGTCCTACCGCAGGTAAACTTTTACGTCCGTCAGACGGCAAACACCCACATACTTTGGTATTCGTTCAATGTGTGGGTTCACGTTGTTCGTCTTGTGCGGAAAAGGGTAAAGAATACTGCTCTAAAATATGTTGTATGTATACGGCTAAGCACGCTATGCTTACCCGTGATAAATATCCCGATACCGACGTATACGTTTTCTATATTGACGTTAGAACGCCCGGTAAGAATTTTGATGAATTCTACCGCCGTGCAGTTGAAGATTACGGTGTACATTATATTAAAGGTATGGTTGGTAAGGTTTCACCCGAAGGCGATAAACTTATCGTTCAAGGTTCTGACCTTATCGCAAATAAACAAATCAAAATAGACGCTGACCTTGTCGTTCTTGCAGCAGCAATTGAACCCGATAAGTCGGCAAGACCGCTTGCTACTATGCTTACTGCAAGTATGGATACTAACGACTTCTTTACCGAAGCACACCCCAAACTCCGTCCGGTTGAAAGCCCAACGGCTGGCGTGTTCCTTTCGGGTTGTTGTCAAGGTCCGAAAGATATTCCCGAAACCGTTTCGCAAGCAGGCGCAGCCGCTGCAAAAGTTATCGGACTTCTTGCAAAAGATAAACTTACGGGTAACCCGTGCGTAGC
>JAZNFN010000171.1:0-3207 GCA_045576035.1 Christensenellaceae bacterium | reverse complement strand
TTAAGGAATTATAAGCCTTTGGGAAAACGATTTACGAGAGCCTAAACTTTCCAATTTGATTTTACTTTCAAAATATTTTAACGTAACAATTGATTTTATGGCTGGACTTGAAGAGTAAATATTAAAGCAGATTTTTTACACTTATAATATATCAGTATGTATTAAATTTGCGTATACGGTATTAAAAATAACAAACAAAAACAGGCAAACCGAAGTTTGCCTGTTTTGTTTTTTTATTAATTTTTTACCCAAATATAAGCGGTATCATTTTGGTTGCAAATCCATACACCCAGAACACGATTAATAAAATAGGTAAAACGTACTTGCAGTAGACTTTTAGTTTTTTCGGTAACTTTAAGCCATTGCCTTGATTTGCTTCGGTAAGGAAGTTGTTCCAACCCCAACCCTTTCTATCAAGAACGCAGAACAAAACGTAAATGAGTGAACCGATGGGAAGAATATTATTGCTTACGATAAAATCTTCAAGGTCCATTAAGAAAGTTTCTTCCCCAAACGGATTGAAGCCTGAAAGAACGGTATAACCTAAAATGCAAGGCAATACTAACACGAATAGACTGAGCATTGTGATTAAGCACGATTTTTTTCTTGACCAACCCCATTTATCCATACCGAATGAAATAAGATTTTCAAACACGGCTGTAACTGTTGACATTGCAGCAAAAATCATAAACAAGAAGAAAAGTGTGCCCCACAACCTACCCAAAGGCATTTGGTTGAATACGTTTGGAAGCGTTTCAAAAATAAGCCCTGGACCACCGATAACACCGTCGTTTACAGGGAACGCAAACGCTGCGGGAATTACAATAAGCCCTGCAATGAACGCTACACCCGTATCAAGAGCGGCGATTGAAACCGATTCACCAAAAAGGCTTCTATCCTTTTTGATATAACTGCCGAAAATCGCCATTGAACCCATACCAACAGAGAGCGTAAAGAACGCTTGACCCATTGCAGCAAAAAGCACTTCACCAAAAATAAAATCGCCTTGTGCGTTATAGAAAAGATTGTTAAAGTTAGGTATAAGATAAAAAGCAAGACCGTCCTTAGCACCCGGAAGCGTACAAACGTATACCGCAAGCACAACGATTATTGCAAGAAGACAAAGCATCATTATTTTATTGATTTTTTCAACGCCCTTTTTTAGCCCCAAAGAGCATATAAAAATACCAACTATAACAACGCCGATAGTTACTGCTAACTGCAAAAACAAGTCGCCACGCATATCATAATATTGACTAGAAACTTCATTCGGGGTACGCCCTGCAAAATCACCTGCAATCATCTTGAAAAAATAAATGAACATCCAAGCGGTAACGACCGTATAGAACATCATTAAAAGAAAGTTGCCGATATACCCAACCCAACTGTAAACGTGCCACTTGGAATTTTTAGGTTCTAACTCTGTAAAAGAACGTGCAATGCTCTTTTGACTAGCTCTACCTACGGCAAATTCCATAGTCATAATAGGCAGTCCAAAAAACACTAAAAAGAACAAATACAATAAAATAAACGCTGCACCACCGTAAGAACTTACGATTGCAGGAAAACGCCATACGTTGCCAAGCCCGATAGCACAACCTGCGGATATTAAGATAAACCCAAGTCTAGACCCAAACTTTTCCCTTTCAGTATTGCTTGCTAAATCTTTGTTTGCCATAAATACACCTTCTAAATTTTTTCCGTGAATTTATAAATCACTATTTAACTGTTTCATTATACCATAAATAGTGCCAAAAACAAACGGATTTGAAAATTATAGTTGAATTATTTTTTCAAATTATAGGTACGTTAAAAAATTTTAATAAAAATATATAAATTTTTTGATAAAATAAACTTGTAATTAAACCGCCCTTAGTGTTATAATTATTAAAAACATAAATTGATACGGAGTTTAATATGGATAGTAACAAAAGACCAGAAAATATGGAACGCATTACCACCACCGAACTTGCCAATGCTTTTATTGACGAACAGGTTAAGTTAATCCGTGAACAAGTGGGCGATAAAAAAGTTCTTCTTGCGCTCTCAGGCGGTGTTGACAGCTCTGTTGTTGCTGCGCTTTTAATCAAGGCTATCGGCAAACAACTCGTTTGCGTACACGTCAACCACGGCTTAATGAGAAAGGGCGAAAGTGAACAGGTTATTGAAGTTTTTAAGGACGGCTTAGATGCAAACCTTATTTACGTTGACGCAACCGACCGTTTCTTAGATTTACTTAAAGGCGTTTCAGCACCCGAAACCAAAAGAAAAATTATCGGCGGAGAATTTATTAAAGTTTTTGACGAAGAAGCTAGCAAACTTGAAGGTATATCTTTCCTTGCACAAGGCACTATCTATCCCGATATAATCGAAAGCGACGGCGTTAAAGCGCATCACAACGTCGGTGGTCTTCCCGAAGATATGCAGTTTGAACTTGTTGAACCTGTTAAACTTTTATATAAAGACGAAGTTCGTATGGTCGGTAGGGCGTCAGGTCTTCCGTCTTCGATGGTAGACCGTCAACCATTCCCCGGTCCAGGTCTTGGCGTTAGATGCCTTGGCGCTATCACTCGTGATAGATTACACGCTTTGCGTGAAGCGGACGCAATCCTTCGTGAAGAATTCGATAAGAGCGGACTTGCTAGCAAAGTTTGGCAGTACTTTATCGCCGTTCCAGATATGAAGAGTGTTGGCGTAAAAGACGGAAAGAGATACGAAGGTTGGCCCGCAATCATTCGTGCCGTTAATACAGTAGACGCTATGACCGCTACTATTGAAGAAATCCCCTATTCAGTTTTACACGTTATAACTGATAGAATTACGCACGAAGTAGACGGCATAAACAGAGTTTTATTTGACCTTACACCCAAGCCTATCGGCACTATTGAGTGGGAATAATCATTATAAAAACAACTAAGGACTTTATCATAAAGCGATAAAGTCCTTTTTAATTTTTGCTGCTTTTTTCAATAGGTATTTTTAAAAGTTTACACCCGACGGCAAATTACCGTCGGGTGTATTATAATTATTTAATCTTTCTAACTATATATGATGTAATTCGTCCGTTCGTTTCGTGATTGTAACCAGAAATATTACCACTTGTGTTTTCATTTATCCTTTATTTTTAATAAACATTTTTCTATATCATCAACGAAATATACTTGTTCGTACCTTTCTAACAATTCGTCCTTGATACTTCTACGATCA
>JAZNFN010000170.1:0-4096 GCA_045576035.1 Christensenellaceae bacterium | reverse complement strand
TAAAAAATTGTTTGAGTGCTTTGTAAATGAGATTTCTCCACTCGCTTTTGGCTCGGTCGAAATGACGACATTTTCCGTCATTCTGAGTGAAGGTGTAAGCCGAAATCGAAGAATCTATGTGTGTAATATGTAAAGATAATGTTTCTATGTTTAGACTAGACGTAAAGTTTTTTATATAACCAAACGTATTATTATTTTTTTACAAGTACGGCGGTGGCGTGCGTGCATATTCCTTCTTCACGCCCAACAAAGCCTAAGCCTTCAAGCGTGGTTGCGCCTATTCCAACAAGCGACGTGGGTAGCGATAGTGCGTCTGCAAGGTTTTTGGTGATTGACGGTATATGCGGTAATAGTTTAGGCTTTTCCGCCATAATCGTCGCCGATATGCTTTCAACTTTGTAACCTTCTTTGTCAACCATTTCAAGCACCGTGCTTAAAAGTTTCATACTGTCGGCATTTTTATATTTTGGGTCCTTATCGCTAAAATGGTAACCTATATCACGCAAAGAAAGGCTGGATAAAATAGCGTCCATAATTGCGTGGGTTAAAACGTCGGCATCAGAGTGTCCTAAAAGTCCTTTATCGTGGGGGATAGTAACACCACCCAAAATAAGTTTTCTATTTTCTACAAGTTTATGGCAATCAAACCCCGTGCCAAAGCGGTGAGTGGGTTTATCGCTTAAAAGTTCAAAATCTTGTGCGTAAGTAAGTTTAACGTTTTTAGCATCACCGTCGTAAAGTGAAAGGTCGCCGACAAACTCTTTATAAATTTCCCCGTCGTCGTTAAAGGTACGGTCTTTGATTTGCGCATACGCACGCTTTATATATTCTGTTTTAAAGCCTTGTGGCGTTTGCACCGAATATAATCCGTTTTTGCCGACGTATTCGGGGGCGCAATTTTCGGTTTTTCTTATTATGGTGTTTCTTGTCGGTATAACGGGGATAGCGCTACCGTTTTTAACAGCCGTGGCTATACAGTCTTGAATAATTTTTTTAGTAACGAACGGGCGTGCACCGTCGTGAATTAAAACCACGTCCCCGTCAACGTGTGATAGGGCATTATTTACCGACTGCGTTCTAGTGCTTCCACCAAGAACGACTGTTGCACCGTTTGAAATGGAAGTTATAACGTCAAAATCTTTTTCTGACGCACTTATAACAATTTGGTCGATAAGTCCGCTATCGTTAAAGGCTTTGAGTGTACGTTCAACCACCGTATAACCGTCCGTTTTATACAAAAGTTTATTTTCTTTAAATCCTGCGCGAGCGCCACAGCCCGCACAAGCAAGAATAAGTGATACTTTCATTATCTATTACTCCGCAATAATTTCGTAAAGTTTTTCGGCTTCTTCTTTTCTAACCGTTTCTTTAATCATTAAAACCTTAAATTTAACCGTACCGCTGTTAAAGCCTATCTCTACCACGTCGCCCTCTTTAACCTTACAAGACGGCTTAACCGACCTGCCGTTTACTTTAACCCTACCGCCGTCGCACGCTTCGTTTGCAATAGTACGGCGTTTTAGTAGTCTTGAAACTTTTAAGAATTTGTCTATACGCATAAAAACCCCTTTTATAATTGATGTTTTTGTAGCAAGTTTTGTCGAAAAAGCACTAAAAACCAAAATAATTTTAAAATAAACCTAAAAACAGTTGACAATCTTGACAAATTAAGGTAATATTATAAAATGTATTATGATAGGTTAATATCGATTATTATCGCCTTTTTCAAAAAAAACGGCTAAAAAATAACGATTTTTGGTAGTAAAACACTAAAAATCGGCAAATTGATATTAGCTTTTTCCAACAAGGTTTATTATACAACTTTTTTTTGGTTTTGTAAACCTGTGGAAGAAAAATTTAAATTTTTTTAAGGAGTGTGTTTCGATGACACGAATTTTACCCGAAATCGAATGTGGCAAGGTCAAAAGAAGAACGTTCAGTAAGATTAAAGAAGCTATTGAACTTCCATATCTTGTCAAAATCCAAAAAGACTCCTACGACGCCTTTATTAAAGACGGCATAGGCGAAGTCCTTGAAGACTTTTCACCAATCACGGACTATTCCGACCACTTTGAATTGTATTTCTTGGATTATAGCCTTGACGGCAAGCCAAAGTACGATGAAAAGGAATGCAGGGACAGGGACGCTACTTTTGCACTTCCGCTTCGTGTTAAGGTTAGGCTTGTAAACAAGGTTACCGACGAAGTTATCGACCAAGAAGTTTTCATGGGCGATTTCCCGCTTATGACCGACAACGGTTCGTTTATCATCAACGGTGCTGAAAGGGTTATAGTTTCTCAATTAGTTCGTTCTCCCGGCGTTTATAACGGTTCGGAAATGGACAAGTCGGGAAAGAGACTTTTCGATACCACCGTTATACCTTCAAGGGGCGCTTGGCTTGAATTTGAACAAGACTCACAAAACGTTCTTTGGGTTCACGTTGATAGGACCAGAAAACTCACCGCAACCGTTCTTCTCCGTGCCTTAGGCTTTGGAAGCGACGATGCGTTGAATTCACTTTTCGGCGGAAACAAGATGATAGCCGATACCGCTGATAAGGATACGTCTAAGTCTGAAAGCGACGGTCTTATCGAACTTTACCGTCGTCTCCGTCCGGGTGAAATTCCTACCGAAGAAGCAGTTAAGCAACACCTTAAAAATCTTTTCTTCGATGCAAGAAGATACGATTTGGCAAGGGTTGGTAGATATAAATTCAATAAACGCTTGCGTCTTGGCGCAAGAATCGTTGGCTTAAAGTCGTTTGAAGACGTTATCAGTCCCGATGGCGAAGTTTTGGCAACCGCTGGTCAAATTATTACAAAAGGTCAAGCCGAAGATATTCAAAACGCAGGCATCAACGAATTCTATGCAGACATCAACGGTGAAAAGCATAAAATCATTGCTAACAACGTTGTAAACTTTAAAGAAGTTACAGGCTTAGACCCCAACGCATTCGGTCTTTTAAAATACGTTTATTATCCCACGCTTGAATTCTCTAAGACAGTTTATGCTACCGCTATGGAAAACGGCGTAGAACAAACGGCTGAAATCTTAAAGAAAGAAATCAACGACATTTTCTATCTTGATGACAAGAGCGATTTGGGTGAAGAAGAAAAGCCCGAAGACAAGAAGAACGACGAAAAAGCTCGTGAAACTAGAATTAAGTTCATCAATGCGTGCGTTGCTTACTATAAGCTTGCTGAAAGCGAACTTCCTGAAAAGCTTGACGCAGAAACTAGAAAGACGCTTCGTCCTCTTATTGAAAAATTAAATCATAAACACATCACGGTTGACGATATTGTTGCATCTGTATCGGTAAACCTTGATTTAGCGTTCGATATCAACACCGTTGATAATATCGACCACCTTGGTAACCGTCGTGTTCGTTCAGTAGGCGAACTCTTACAAAACCAATTCCGTATCGGTATTGCAAGACTTGAAAGGGTTATCAAAGAAAGAATGGCAACGCAAGACCCCAAGGACGTTTCGCCCCAAGGTCTAATAAACGTTCGCCCCGTAAGCTCTGCTATTAAAGAGTTCTTCGGTTCATCACAACTTTCGCAGTTTATGGACCAAACCAACCCGATTGCAGAACTTACCCACAAGAGAAAACTTTCAGCGTTAGGACCTGGCGGTCTTAACCGTGACCGTGCAACCTTTGAAGTGCGTGACGTTCACCACTCTCACTACGGCAGAATGTGTCCGATAGAAACACCAGAAGGTCAGAACATCGGTCTTATATCTTCACTTGCAGCGTTTGCAAAAGTAAACGAATTCGGCTTCATTGAATCACCTTATAGAAAGGTTGAACACACTATGAACGCTGACGGCACTATCGAAACCATAGTTACCGAACACGTTGACTACCTTACTGCTGATGAAGAAGATAACTACATCGTTGCACAGGCAAACGAACCACTTGTTGACAACAAATATTTTGTGAACGACCGTGTTCCTTGTCGTCATAGGGACGAAATTACCGAAGACGTTAGAGAAAAAATGGACTATATGGACGTTTCGCCAAAGCAACTTATCTCAGTTGCAACCGCACTTATTCCCTTCCTTGAAAACGACGATACCAACCGTGCGCTCATGG
>JAZNFN010000169.1:0-4186 GCA_045576035.1 Christensenellaceae bacterium | reverse complement strand
TTATCTTGCTGCACCACAAAAAATTGCTAAGGCAATATCAAGTATGCAAAGTCACACGACAAGCAACGCTTGTTCTATTGCACAATATGCGTCCGTAACTGCACTCACCGACCCCAAGGGCGATGAATTTATCGATAGTATGCAAAAAGTTTTCGACGAACGTAGAAAACTTATGATAGATTTATTAAGTGACGTTAAAGGAATTGAATGTATAGAACCCAAAGGTGCTTTTTATGTGTTCATAAATGTATCGGGATTATACGGCAAGTCTTATGACGGTGTTGCGATTAACGACTCGCTTACTTTTGCAGACTGCGCACTCAAAAAGGGCGTAGCGCTTATACCCGGTATTGCTTTTGGCAACGATGATTGTATTAGGCTTTCATATGCTGTTTCAATAGACGATATTAAAGAAGGTATCGCTAGATTTAAGGCATTTGTCACTGAGTTAAACTAAATATGTTAGTGTAATAATAAAAAATTTCACTTTTTATCAAATTATTTTTTAAAAACCTATTGTAATTTTTTAAAAAGTGTTATACAATATAGGTACATAATATATTTAGGAGGAATTTTCTCAATGAAAATTATTTACGGACCCAAAGGCACAGGCAAAACAAAGGCTATTCTTGATTGCGCAAACAAATCGCTTGACGAGGCAAAGGGGCACGTTATATTTGTAACCGATACGGCAAGATATACATACGACTTAAATAATCAAATTAGATACCTTGACGTAAGTGGTTTCGATATTGTCGGTGAAGACGGATTTAGGGGTTTCCTTAAAGGCTTAGTTGCTGCAAACGGTGATAACGAATATATCTTTATCGACGGTATTGCAAGGATTACAAAGAAGAACTTATCTGAGCTTGGTAACATTTTTACCGCAATGGATAAACTTGAACAAGATTACGGCGTTAAATTTGTTTTAACTTGTAGTGCTGCGAAAGAAGATTTACCTGAGTTTGTATTAAAGTGCGTTGATTAAGTTGCTTTTTACTATCAAAATGGTGTAAAATAAAAGTCGGAAGTTTTTTTCCGACTTTTTTATTATTGTTACGGAGTGTTTATGAGATTTATTAGTACTAGGGGCAAAGATGAAGTAAGCTGTGCTGCAACTGCAATAGCAAAAGGATTAGCTGACGATGGCGGACTGTTTGTCCCTGAATATTTTCCTAGTGTTAGCTTGCAAGATTTAGCCGATATGATAGATATGGATTATGCCGAACGTGCGTGTTTCGTTTTGCATAAGTACCTTGAAGAGTACGATTATAAAGATTTATTATGTGCGTGTAAGAGTGCTTATGGTAAGTTTGAAGATAACGACGCAGCGCCCATTGTTAAGTTGGATGATAAAACTTTTATTATGGAACTTTTCCACGGACCAACACTTGCGTTTAAGGACGTTGCACTTACACTTTTACCTTATTTATTGAGAAAGGGTTGTGATATAAGTGGAATAAAAGAAGAAGTTCTTATTCTTGTTGCTACAAGTGGCGATACAGGTAAGGCGGCACTTGAAGGCTTTAAGGACGCAAAGGGCATTAAAATTATGGTTTTTTACCCAAGTGACGGCGTAAGCGATATGCAAAAATTGCAAATGCGCACGCAAGAGGGTGAAAACGTTAACGTTGTTGCAGTTAAAGGTAATTTTGATGATTGTCAAACTGCGGTTAAAAATATTTTTACAAGCAAAAAGGTAAATAGTGAACTACTAAATAAAGGAGTTGTACTTTCAAGTGCTAACTCAATGAACTTTGGTAGATTAGCACCACAAATTACTTATTATTTTTCAGCGTACTGCGATTTGGTTTCTTGTGGTGAAATAAGTATGGGTGACAAGGTTGACTTTGTAGTTCCAACAGGTAATTTTGGTAATATTTTGGCTGGCTACTATGCTAAGAAAATGGGATTACCTGTGGGTAAACTTGTTTGTGCATCAAACTCAAATAACGTTTTAACCGAGTTTTTTGCAAGTGGTACTTACGACAAAAATCGTGAATTCTTTAAGACGATGTCGCCTTCAATGGATATTCTCATTTCAAGTAATTTAGAGCGTTTAATATTTGAACTTTCAGGACGTGACTGTTCATTGACGGAACAAAGAATGTCTGAACTAAAAGCCAACGGAATATATAATATTTCTAAACAAGAAAAAGATGCACTTGACAAAGAGTTTTACGGTGGATATACCGATGAAAACGAATGTTCAGAAACGATTTTGGATGTGTTTGATGAGTATGGTTATGTGCTTGACCCACACACAGCAGTTGCTTACGACGTCGCTATGGACTATAAAATTATTGATGACTCTAACTGTTTAGTAGTAGTTTCAACGGCAAGTCCTTATAAATTTGCACAAGACGTTCTAAAATCAATCAAGGGTAGTGCATCGCAAGATGCGTTTAAGTCTGCTGAAATGCTTATGTCTGAAACAGCCGCACCAATACCTGAAAAGATAACAGAACTTAAAACTAAAACAGTAAGATTTAATCAAGTTATTGATAGAAACAGCACTGTTGAAGCGGTTATGGAGTTTATATCTAAATAATTTCAAGGATAATTTAAGTAAGGAATAGTATAATGGAAGATAAGAAAGTTTTGTTTAGCGCAATACAGCCGAGTGGAATTTTAACCATAGGAAACTATTTAGGCGCACTTCGTAATTTTAAGAAACTACAAGACGATTATAATAGCGTGTTTTCAATTGCAGACTTACACACGCTTACAGTAAAACAAGACCCTGCAATTTTAAGAAAAAACACTTATGAACTTGCAGCTTTATATATCGCTTGCGGTATTGACCCCGAAAGGTCGATTTTGTTTGCTCAATCGCACGTTTCAGCGCACGCTGAACTTGCTTGGGTGCTAAATACAATATGTTATCCTGGTGAACTTTCAAGAATGACTCAGTTTAAGGATAAGAGTCAAAAACACGAAGATAATATTAATATGGGACTTATGGATTATCCCGTTTTGATGGCTGCCGATATACTTTTATATCAAACTGAATTAGTTCCGATAGGTGCTGACCAAAAACAACACTTAGAACTTGCAAGGGATTTGGCTATACGTTTTAACAATAGGTTTGGTGAAACCTTTAAGGTGCCTGAGGGATATATAGGAAAATCAGCTGCAAGGGTAATGAGTCTTGCTGAGCCAGAAAGAAAAATGAGCAAGTCTGATGCAAACTTAAATGCGTTTATATCAATGGATGACGACCCTGCAACAGTATTGCGTAAGTTTAAGCGTGCGGTTACTGATAGTGACGATAAAATTGTTTATTCGCCTGAAAAACCTGGTATTAGTAATTTGTTGTCTATTTACTGTGCTTTTACTGATAAAACGTTTGAAGATGCGGAAAAAGAATTTGCGGGTAAAGGTTACGGTGACTTTAAGCTTGCGGTTGGTGAAGTAGTGGCTTCCGTAATTGAGCCCATTAGACAAGAAAAGAATAAGCTTTTAGGTGATAAAGCTTATCTAGATGAAGTGCTTAAAAACGGTGCTGAAAGGGCAGAAAGACTTGCGTATAGAACGCTTAATAAAGTTTATAAAAAAGTTGGTTTAGTTTTAAGGAAAAGAGTTTAATGTTTGGTTATGTAAAAACTGATTTTCCAAATTTATATGTGAAAGATACGGTGCTATATAAGGCAATGTATTGTGGGCTATGTAAGGGTATCGGTAAGGTTTGTGGTCAAAAAGGAAGACTTGTCCTTAACTACGATTTAACTTTTTTATCTGTGCTATTGCATAATTTAGCAGACGTAGACGTTAAAATAGAAAAACAACATTGTGTTATACACCGAATAAGAAAACGCCCCATTGCTGTCCTTGATAAATTAACTGAAAGGATTGCGGCGCTAAACGTTATTTTGGCACGTTATAAGCTTAACGACGACGTAATGGATAATGGTAAAGGTCGTTTTAAGAGAGCATTTTTTTCCAAAGCATACAAAAGGGCAAAATTAGCGGAGCCGGAACTTGATTCTATTGTAAAAAATCGCTACGCAGAGCTTATTGTGCTCGAAAAGGAAAACTGTGATAGCATCGACGTTATAGCCGATCCGTTTGGCAATATGATGCAAGATGTGGTTAAAGTTTTACTTGGGGAAGTATGCACTGCTGAAATTTTGGAATTAGCGTATAATTTAGGCAAATGGATATATCTTATAGACGCCTTAGACGA
>JAZNFN010000168.1:0-5242 GCA_045576035.1 Christensenellaceae bacterium | reverse complement strand
TCTTCAATGGAACGAACTTTTAGTTACCGGTTGTACTATGATTATAAACTTAGTTACTGAATTTTTATTCCAACGCTTTTTCATATACAACAACTCACTTGATACTGCTGTAAAAAAAGTAAAGGCTGAAACTGCCGTTAGTGAAGAAAACTTAAAAGACTAACAATGAAGGAATTTAACGCAAAGAATAAAAAAAGAGGACTATTTTTTAGGTTTTGTGCAAAAATCGTAAGTTGGTTTTATCGTGGCAGTGAATTTATCGGACTTGAAAATTTACCGGATGAGCCGTGCGTTATCGCAGGTAACCACGCAAAACTACACGGACCTGTGATGGGGCAGTTGTATTTGCCATTTAAAAAACTTATGTGGTGCGATGGACCTATGATGTATAGGAAGGAATTTCCAAAATACGCACACAGTAACTTTTTTAACGGAAAACCTACAAGGTTTCAACGCTTCATTGCAAGATTTCTTGCACCGTTAGTAACTTATCTAATGAGAAATGCAGATGCTTTGCCTGTTTATAGGGATATGCGTGTTGTTAAAACGTATAAGTATTCTGTTGAAGCAATGAATGAAGGATACAATATAGTAATCTTTCCCGAATGCCCCGAAAAAAATAATGAAATAGTCAATAAATTAAACGAATATTTTGTTGACGTAGCACGTTTTTATTACAAACAAACGGGTAAAGAACTATTGTTCGTACCTATGTATTATTCGGTAGAACTTAGGAAAGTTTTATTTGCAAAACCCATCAAATTTGATGCGTCATCACCGATTGATGAGCAGAGAAAAAAGATTTGTTCATATATTATGGATGGAATTACAGGCTTAGCAAAAACACTTCCTGTGCATACGGTAATACCTTTTAATAACGTGCCCAAAAGCGAATATAAAAAGTCAAAATAAAGACATGAAACAGCTGAAAATTTCGGCTGTTTTTATATTGACAGAAAAATTTCTTTATGTTATTATTTTACATAAGGAGATTTTTTATTTATGAGTTTAACTGATAGAGTAGCATTTATTACAGGCGCAGGTGGCGGAATAGGCAGTGCAGTTTCAATAGCTCTTGCAAAAGAGAACTGCAAAGTTGTGCTTTTTGGCGGAAAGTCAGTAGAAAAATTAGAAAAAACTGCTCAAAAAATTATTGAACTTGGTGGCAAGGTGGAAATTTTTTCGGGCGATTTAACCGATGATAGTTGTATGAAAAAATTATATCAATCAGCCATAAAAAAAGTAGGTAAAATTGATATTTTAATCAACAATGCGGGTATGGCACTAAACTGTGCTTTTGAAGACACTGATGCAAGTGTTTTTGATAAAATTATGAAAATTAACGTTCGTGTTCCTTATCTTCTTACTCAGTTAGCTTTACCTATGCTTAAAAAGTCGGATAGGGCAAGTATAATAAACGTCGCTTCGGTGGTGGCTCACGCTGGCTATGCTATGCAGAGTGCATACGTCGCTTCAAAGCACGCACTTTTAGGGTTTACTAAATCTCTTGCGGCAGAAGTGTTTGATAAGGGTATTCGTGTTCACGCTATTTCCCCAGGCGGTGTTTATACTGATATGGTTAAAGTTTCCCGTCCCGACTTAACCCCTGATGGAATGACTATGCCCGAAGAAGTTGCCGAAGTTATTGCGTTCTTGCTTAAACATCGTAATAACGCAGTTATAGATGAAATTCTTATACATAGAACGGGAAAAACACCCTTTTTAGTTTAGAATAATAAACAAGTTCAACTTGTAAAATATAAAGATAATTTTATACAACTATTAGGATAATTAAATTCTAACACATAAAGTCAAGTTATGATATCATATCATTAATGAAAAAATATAAAGGAATATATTATGTTAAAAAATGTACCTAAACTGTTAAGTCCTGAACTATTGAAAATTCTAAGTGAAATGGGGCACGGAGATGAAATTGTTATTGCAGACGCAAACTTTCCGTCGGCAAACTACGGCAAGAGAGTAATTCGTGCAGACGGCATAAGCGGTTGCGAAATGCTTGAAGCAGTGTTAAGCGTTTTTCCGCTTGACACCTACTCTAATCCCAATATGATTTTAATGCAACTTATGGATTGTGACGTTGGTAAAATCAACCCTGTTATTTGGGAAGAATACAAAAAGATTGCTTGTGAAAAAGAAGATTGCGTTCGTGTTGGCAATATCGACCGCTTTGATTTTTACGACAGGGCAAAAGATGCTTATGCTGTAATTGCTACGGGTGAAAAAGCTGTGTATGCCAATATAATACTTAAAAAAGGAGTCCTTTAATTTAAGGGCTTATAAACATCGCATTTCTGCGTTTCTGCCCTTCGCAAAAGACCTCAATGACCAGACGGTCAATTTCGTCCTTTTGCTTGGGCGAGCCTTGAACTGCTCGTTTCTAATCCCTTAAATATCACTCGAAAATATTTGAGCCTAGCCACACTCGTTTCTAATCCCTTAAAACGTTGCTTAGTTTGGGTCAAGCGTCACGCTTGTGAGCCTAGCCACACTTACTTTATTCTAAACATTTATTTAATCCATATAGGTGAACGATATGAATTTAACTGTAAAGCAAAAATATAAAGCATTAAAAAAACATCTTAAAACTAAACTTATTAAAGATAAACCCGTTAGTATTTTAGACTATCAAGATTTGGTTACCGATGAAAATAAAATTTGGACTTTGGCAATAAATAAAGCGCTTGAAGACAACGCTTGTATTTATATCCCAAAGGGTAAATATTTTATTGATTCTTCTATTATCGTGCCGTCAAATAGGCGTATTATAGCGCACAAAGATGCTGAAATTTGCACAATTTTAAGTTGTAAAAAAGTTTCGCTCCGTACCGATTGTGTTATCGATGGAAGTTATCGTGTAATCGGCGATGACGAACCACGCACTGAAAACGTTTTTATTGAGGGCGGTTTGTGGTCAACAGAACACAATAAGCGTGGTATATATGGCGGAAACGGTGCATACGACGATGAGGATTCTTTGCACGGCGTACACGCAGGAATGCTTTTTAGTGGTGTAAGAAATCTTTGGGTTAAAAACGTTAAGTTTAAACACGTTTCGACCTTTGCAATTCAAGTAGGCAGAACTGAAAACTTCTTGATTGAAGGCTTGAAGTTTGACGAATGCTTTGCAGACGGCGTGCACTTAAACGGCGACATTAAAAACGGCGTAGTTATTAACTGTAAGGGTGAAGCGGGCGATGACCTTGTTGCAATGAACGCTTACGACTGGCCTAATTCTACCATAAATAACGGCTCTATACAAGACCTTACCGTTGCAAATATAATTTCTACGGGAAGAGAGTTTAACCTTATGCGTTTAGCACCAGGCGTGTTAAGCGAAAAGGACGGTGGAATAGATTGCTTTATCAAAAACGTCCATATAAGCAATATACAAGGCGTATGTACATATAAGATGTATTTGCAAACTCCGTCTTACGTTGGCACTCCCGAAGGAACGACTGTTGGACATATGGAAAACGTTGTGTTTGAAAATCTTAAACTTGTTAAAGAAGTTCCGTCAGACGGTACTGACAACTATCAAAAAGGCGACCCTGTAACAGGGCACTACGGTGTATTTGAACTTTGCAGTAACATTGAAAGCGTAACATTTAAAAACGTGAACGCTACAATAAATTTTGAAAAATATCCTATAACTGCACACTTTATGACCGTTGGACCTAAGTCGTTTTATATCCCCGAAAGTAATATTGAAGTTTTCGACCCGTATGTAAACGCAACTATAAAATGTATTTATTATAAAAACTTGAAAATTAATGGCAAGAAAGTGCAAGACTTAAAAGACCACATAAAATTTGTAGAGTTCAACAACCTTTATCCGTCTGAATACTCAACCGGTAGTGGTAAAGTTGAAAAAATTATTAAACTATAAAATATAAAAAAGGAAAAAAATTACTATGAAAATGATTGACCATAATAAACCTATTCAGCAAAAAAGTATGCCTATCCGCACCAAAAAGATAAAGAAGCTTGGTACAATAAAACCGCATTACGTTGAGTCTACGCCGTTCGTATGGAAAGACCAACTTATGGTTTTTGAATGGGTGCGTGCAGATTCTTGGGCGCATAACGGCAATGAAATGGGATACTATCACATTGTTAATATGGAAACTATGGAAGAAAGCAAAGGGTTTGGCTATGACCACGCTTTTGGTAGCAGTTATGAAGAAAATGGCACGGTTTACGTTCACGGTGTTAAGGGTAGCGACGGTTGGACTAATCAAATAGATATGTTCTGGTCGGACGATTTGGAAAATTGGCAATGTAAGGAAGCCGTTATTACCGTACCCGAAGATATTTGCATATTTAACACTTCTGTATGTAAAGGTCCTGATGGATACGTTATGGCTATCGAAGTTGGCACGCCCGAAGACAAACACCCTATAATCGGTTGTAACTTTACTATGGTGTTTGCCGTTTCAAAAGACCTTTTCAACTGGGAACTTTTACCCATAGAAAAATATATATATTCACCCGAAAGATACACCGCTTGCCCTGCAATTAGATATTACGACGGTTATTATTATATGGTAAACTTAGAGAGTGCACCTTTCCATAGATGGATACCATATATTGTTAGAACAAAGGATTTGGAAACTTGGGAAATAGGTGAAATCAACCCGTTCATCACCCCCGACGACGACGATAAAAAACTTATTTTTCCCGAAAGACTAACAGAGGAAGAAAAAGAATATATCGCAAATGCTTTTGACTGCAACAACAGTGATATAGACTTCTGCGACTATAAAGGCAAAACGATTATTATGTACAGCTGGGGCAATCAGTACGGCAAAGAATTTTTGGCAATGGCTGAATATGACGGCTCTTTACAAGAACTTTTAGAATCACACTTTTTGAAATAAAATAAACAACACCCGACGGAAAAATGCCGTCGGGTGTAAACTTTAAATTACCTATTGACAATATAGTTTACCTATGCTATCATAGAATTATGATAGTTAATTCAAAATCAGGCTCAATGGCAGATGTAAACCCGTTTAGATACCGTGGATATTATTATGACGAAGAAACAGGTTTTTACTATTTGCGAAGCCGTTATTACGACCCGTCAACACGAATGTTCATCAATGCTAATAAATCATGTTCCGAGTGTAATAGGGCTCTTCCTTGATCATTTGAAAAGTAGGGGTAATATAGGAGGTGTTTATGGTTAAAATTATTTCCTCAAAAAGAATGCTTGTTA
>JAZNFN010000167.1:0-2374 GCA_045576035.1 Christensenellaceae bacterium | reverse complement strand
AATTTTAGTAATTTTATTTGTGATTTTTGTGGTTTTAATAGTAATTTAGCGTTTAATTGTGTGTATTTTTGCAAAATTTATATTTAAACGAATTGAGACGGAATTTCGATATTTTTTTGCAAATACACGGGGCTTTTTGAGAATAAGCTTTTACACACACTCCCGTTTTTCACTTAAAAAAACCCTATTACAATAATCAGTTATACCCATAGCTATCGCTTCCGCCATGGCGTAAACAAAACTCAATCTTGTAGTGGACAACAATGAGTACGCCATAGATGATTTTTCTGCAACTACTCCAATGATGCTATAGTCGCCAACCTTGTCAAAATTTTTACTGACACCAAGACCAGGGCGTATTCCGCAATCAAAAATTTTTACATTGCCTACACTTTCTTGTTCTCCAATAGCAGCGTCAATTACTAAAAATTTTGAATTTGGGAAAATTTTAGTTAAAATTTTATATACGGACTCAACGTTTAAAGCAGTTATTAATGAAGATAAAGTTCCAAAAACCGATAACTTTGGCAGTTTTTTGCGTAAAATACTACCGCATAATGGTGCTAGACTATCTCCAATTACACCGTCAGTCCCTATACAAACTATTACGTCGCTGTACGGATTAAAACGCAACTCTTTTAAAGCATTACATATGCCAAATGACAAAATTTTGTTTTTATAATCAAATTCGTATTGCATAACAGACTAATTATTGTCAAAAACGCATTAAACTATACTGTAAAGATTGAATTTTTATTATAAATATGATATAATCATTATATAGGAGGAATTTATGGCCTTTTCTGTTATTCTAGACATAGTCTGCTGCGTTGGATTAGCCGTTGCAATAATCATCGGCATTGTCAAGGGCTTTGTCAATCAAATTTTTAAGTTAATAAGTACAATAATTGCAATTTTACTATCATATTTTTTATGTGATAACTTTGTAGAACTGTTAGACGGGTTGTTCCACATAGTCGGCTCTATTGCAAACCTAATTGAGCCTGCTTTTTCTAAAAACGAAGCGTTAAATACCGTATACAATCCGGAAACATTTTCTTCTGTAATGCAAACCCTACATTTGCCGTCATTTTTAATAAAAAGCGTTCAAGAATTTTTAGCGCCTATTGCAAATATGACGTTAGCGCAAGGAATTGCAACGGTTATAGCAAAGTATATTTTAACCTTTATATCTTTCTTTGTTTTATTTATTATTGCAAAGCTTTTACTTTTAATTGTTAAAGGTATTTTAAATGGATTAACAAGCTTGCCGATTATCGGAACGGTAAACAGAGCTTTAGGTGGTGTACTCGGTTGTTTATCCGGTCTACTTATTGTTTACATAGTTTTGTACGTTCTTTCTATGATCCCATCTAACGGATTACAATCGACACTTGCATCGACAACTATAGTAAAATTCTTCTATAACCACAACTTATTAGCCTTATTGCTTAAAACGTTAATATCTAACATTTTATAAACCAAATAGGCGACTGCAATTATGGAGTTCGTATAAGGGAATTTTAATTTGATACAAGAGTATAGCCCACTATACTTCGCAAAAAAGCGAAATATAGTGGGCTTTATATTTACCACAAAAGATAGAGTTAAAATGGTTATATTTTTAACCTTGTGGCTAAAAGCGATATGCCGTTGGCGTGATATTTTGGCAGAGCCAAAGTTATATTAAATAAATCCTCAACTCGCCGTCAGGCGAATATCACCGCGTTAGCAATATCACTTGCCGATATGCAAATCTCACAAATCCGTTTACGGATTTATTTAGTTGCCAAATCTCTTATAGGGACTCAACTTAAACAGTCGCTTTTATTTTTTTATCTTGTTTGCGCCAACACCGTTGACTTTTTATTTTAAATAGCGCAAAAACCAACAAACACACCGGCACTTGTTTTGCGCCATTACTACAAATTATTACACCTTTACACCTTAAATTTATACGTTTTTTCCAAATTTATCATGCTTATTTTATCAAAATACAGTTATTTAGATACAATATTTTGCAAAAAAAGTATTTTAATTAACTATTTTTTACAATAATTTTATTTTTGTTTTAATAATCGTTGCTTTTTTGCCAATAAATACACCTCAAACTAAGTATTTTCTTATAATTTTAGCTATTTTTCTTTAAAATTTGCCTATTTTAAACTGTTTATGCTTGTTTTTTTGATTTTTTATCGGTTTTTGAATATTTTTTATCTAAATTTTGTATTTTTGAAAAATCTCATTGTTTCACGTGAAACACTCCTATAAACTCATTACCACAAATGTTTCACGTGAAACAAAGATAAGACAACACGCAAACAATGTGGATAAATATGTGTAATTGTGGATAACCACAAGGCGAATGTTTACA
>JAZNFN010000166.1:0-15625 GCA_045576035.1 Christensenellaceae bacterium | reverse complement strand
ATCAATTTTTTAATATATAACTTATGCAGATAGAAGTGATTTAATTTCAACTTTATTTAATCACATTATCCAATCAAATCTTTATTTAAATCAAACGTTCTAACGCCCTTATTTTGGCATTTGTACGCTGCGACTTTGCTTGCAAAGTCGCAACAATCTTCCACACTTTTACCATCACAATAAGCAACAACAAAAGCGCCGTGAAAAGTATCTCCCGCACCATTGGTATCGACGGCATTTACTTTTATACTATCATAATGAATTGCATTTTGTCCATTGAAGAAATACCCACCATTAACACCGTCTGTAACAACCAGAATTTCCGGATTGTATTTTTTACTTAAAACGTTGATAGCATCAACAATCGTTGTAGTTTTAGTTATTCCCATAGCAAACTCAGCGGACGGAATAAGTAAATCAACGTATGGCAACAACCGTTCAATTCCAGGATATAATCCACCCGCATCAAGACTAACTTTAACCCCACGGCTTTTTGCATATTTCGCGGCTTCAATAGCACAATTTAGATAATTTCCATCAAGATGCAAAACGTCAGCGTCGTCAAGCACGGAAAAATTCAAATTCGAAGGTTCATCTGACACGGTGCCCCTATCAAAAACACACGTCCTTGTATTATTCTTATCATTAAGTAGAATATACGACGTAAAAGAACTTGTGCATTTTTCACGATAAATATAACTAGTGTCAACATTATATCTATTAAAATCATTTATTAAATATTCACTTGCATTATCATCGGCAAGGGCACCTAAAACAAAACATTTAACACCTAATTTTGACATAATAACAAGCGCGTTACCCACGGGTCCACCACCAGAAACAAAGATATTATCAGCCTTCATTTTAGTGTCTTCCACAGGATATGTGTTGCAACTTATTAGTGTGTCCATAACACAAGCACCAAGCCCTACTACTTTTTTCATGCTCGGCCACTTGCTCCAAGTAATTTAATTTTTGAAACGGCAAAATATTTAACAGCATCAATAGGGTCATACATAAACACGTCTATTGCAATTTTACTTCTATCGGTTTCAAATATTTTATCAATAAAAGAATAACAAAGGTCTGTTCCGAAGTTTACTTTACCAATACCAGCCTTAATCGCCGCTTGAATTTGTTCATCCGGAACACCGCTTCCACCATGAAGAACTAGCGGAATTTTTACAGCCTCTTTAATTTCTTTTATCCTATCAATAGCGATAACCGGCGCTTGCTTATATCTTCCATGCGCAGTACCAACAGCAACAGCAAGAGCGGTTACACCTGTCTCGCTAACATACTTAACAGCATCGTGAACAGTTGTATATTCAGTAGGAACACCGTCAACTGCTCTACCTATTTCACCAAGTTCACCCTCAACACCTACGTTTATACAATTTAAAACGTCAACCGCTTTCTTTGTCATCAAAATGTTTTCTTCAAGTGGCAATTTTGAATAGTCAAGCATAATGCTCGTTGCACCGTTCTTTATAGAAATCGCAGCAGGTTCTACACCTGTACCGTGGTCCAAGTGCATACATACAGGAACGCTTGCTTTTTCTGCTGCTTTTAGAATTACAGGAGCAAGATAATCAGCAAAACCCGTGCTTGCCAAACGAGAATAAAACTGCATAATTACAGGCGAACGTTCTTGTTCAGCCGCTCTAATTACCCCCATTACCGTTTCCATATTGTATACGTTAAACGCAGGAACAGCATAGCCTTTATAAGTATCTTTTAATATTGTTTGTAAATTTACTAACATTGTTTAAAACCTCACTTCTAAATTGTATCAAATTTTATTTCATCAAAATATTTTGTGAACTCTTTTAAATATTCAACATAATCCCCTGGAATTTCGGTCATATGGTGAATGTATGGACCTTCAATAATTTTTCTTTCCAATTTTGCCCAATTGTCAAACTCTGCCCACATATAAGTACCAAACGTTTTAGGACCATCACAAGTATTAAACTCTTTTGCAAACAAGTAATATTGTCCCTTATCTACTTGGAAGCGTGCAATTGTATATTGTCCGTCTTCAAGTCTAAACGATGGTTTGGTGTTATATAGGCACGCTCTTTCGCCTTTTGCTTTATATTTAAGTGGGAAAGGTCCGCAGTGCCATAAGAGTTCTGCATTTTCGTTTTCGGGGTGACGGCAAGTAAATTCCCCTTGAATTGGTTTTTCTTTTCCACGAGTAGCACAAAGCAATAAAACGTTGGTAATTGTCATGTGTATATCCCACTCACAAGTAACATAGATATCTCTATCTGCTAAAAGGCACATAGCCAAGCAAGGATTTGCACCCCAGCCAACAGTAATCCCCGTCCAACATTCGCCCGAAATAATATTACAATCGTTTGCTTTTGCAAGATTTTCGTAATAATATACTATTGCAAGCATTTTCTTTAAGTATTCATCATCAAGTGTTCCGCAATCAAACGTCTCTTTAAGTTTTATCAAATCTTTATCTAATTGTTCTTGCTGATTATCATAAATGTTTTTCAAATCGATTACCGCTTCACTCATATTAAAAGTCGTTATATCAATCCCAAACTTTTCACAAAGTTCAAGTTCGTTATACATTATAGACTTAAACGGTTTAACCCTTGCGCCAACTTGTAATATACGCATATTTTTGAAGTTCTTAACCATACAAGCAACACCAAAAAATTGCTTAATTCCTTTATCAAAAACAGGTGAAGTAATATCACAATTTTCTATATATGAAAACTTAACGTTATTACGACTCAACTGTTTACTCATCGCAAAAAGTCCACACTGAGTGTCGGTATATCTAATATTTAACCCATCACCCCAATGCCTATCCCTTGGTCCCCACAAAAGCGTAGGAACACCAAGTTGTTTGGCAACTAAACCAGCACAGTTTTCTTGACCAAAATTGCAGTTTATAACAAACAGCGCATCGACTTTTTGTTCCTTAAAGTATTCTGCAACCTTATCACAATCACTATCAAAATACAAAAGACCTTCATCATTAAGCCATTCAATATCTACAAATTCCGTAATATTGTCCGTATAATTTTCTCTTAAATACTTTAATGCAGCATTTTTATTTTCGACGGCGTAATCGCTTTGAAAAATCCCTATTCTTTTAGGTGGCTCTTTAATGTATCTTCTTATTGGCAACAACCCTACTTTTAGTTTATAATTTAACATCTTTTATATCTCCTTTTATACCATAATCGGCATAATCATAAATTCTTGCATCTTTATCAACGTTCACAGCAATAATCGTTCCAGAACCATTTATTGCACAAGTATGTTGCACGGCACCAGATACACCAAAAGCAACGTAAACTTTCGGGTTTACTACTTTCCCTGTCAAACCTACTTGCGCCGTGTATGGCATCTTGCCCTCATCGACAACACGCCTTGAAGCACAAATTTCAGCATTAAAAACACTAGCAAGTTCTTTTATTTTATCTATATATTGAACTGCCCCATATCCAACCGAAAAAATTACTTCACTTTTCATTTTCTTTATTGTTCTAACGGTAGCAAACGTAACGTCGCTAGTACAAACAATATCAGCCGTTATTGTCCCACCTAGCGCTGGTCTAGTCATAACAAGCGTATCATTTTCTACCCTTAAAGATATACAATCAGCACACATTCCCGCATCTAGTAAGACAGCAACTTGTGGCGCAAATGACTTATAGTAATCATCATCTTGCCATAAAACAGTTTTGATTTTACTGTTTTTTATATCAGCAGCAATCTGCTCTGCCGTTTTACCTTTAACTTCAAGTTCAATCGCATCTTCTGCAATGCTTAGTGCTACGCTCTTAATATCTCCCACATAATAAACGCAATTTAATTTTTGTTCACTTTGTTTGATAACATTTTGAACGCAACCTTTGTTAAGCGCATCCTCTATTATACCTTTTAGTTGCTCTACCTGTATAAACTTGCAAAAACGCCTACCAATACTACTCTCGTACGATTTAACAACTTTTGTTGGAGAACCTAAAATACCTACTTCATTTTTGTCAAAATTAAGCTCTAAATTGGTTAAAAATTCAATTTCTCCCACCTTGGAAAAAATGGACGGAAATCTTAACGAGTAAGTTTTTTCAAACGTGTAAATAGTATTATCTACTAAATTAACTTTTTCGCCATTTCTTAAAGTGCAAACACCATCAACACATTCAATAACCTTAGTCTTAACGTCAAACCCAATTCGTTTTGCTAACATTGGCGGAACTTGCGACGTATCACCGTCAACACTTTGTCTACCACAAAATATAATATCAGGATTAATTTTTTCAACAGCTCTTGCAAGAACCTTTGAAGTTGCGACAGTATCGCTTCCAGCAAAAACCGGATCGCTTATCAATATACACTTAACCCCTAATCTTGATATACTTTCCAATTGTCCTTTCACTTGCTGAGGGGCCATTGTAAGCGCTATAACTTGTTTGGGTTTAAGCGATAGAGCACACTCTAACGCACTACCGTCAAACGGATTAAGTTCACCCTTAAAAAACTTTAAGGCAACTAAAATAGTTTTATCTTTCATTAAATAATTCCGATAAAAAATTGCTAATTTTTTTATATTTTTCAAAAATACGTTGATATTTTTGTGTGTTTTCTTTTATAGGTAATGTTTCACCAATAATTTCCCTACAAGCATTTGTCGCACTATCAAAATCCTTAAAAAATCCCGCACTAATTCCTGCACACATTGCAGAACCTAACGAAGAATCGTTATGTTTTGTGCTAATAAGTCTTATGTTAAGAACATCTGCGACTATTTGTCTCCAAACGTTGCTCTTTGCACCACCACCTATAACAAAAGCACTATCACTAACCTTAACGCCTTTTTGCTCCAAATAATTTTTACAATCAAGCAAACTTAGAGCAACACCTTCCATAACGGCACGAATAAAATGTTCTTTTTTATGACTTGCGCAAACACCTATAAAGCTTCCCCTAATAAATGGGTTTGCGTGAGGAGTTAATTCACCCATAAGGTAGGGATTAAAGATAAGTCCTTCACATCCAACTGAAACGTTACTAGCCATTTCACTAAACTGCTCAAAGTCTCCGCCAAAGCAATCCCTAAACCAACGTAACGACGCTGCACAAGATTTTGTTGCGCTTCCTGGATAATATAGCCCATCTTTTAAATGTGAGTAATTTATAATGTTTTTGTCTGCAAAGTACTTATCACTAACAACGCAAATTCTACCAGCAGTAGCTAGTTTTAAGGTCATATCGCCATTATTTACACCGCCACTAGCAAATACTTCCATTACGGTATCCGTCGCACCACAAATAACTTTGGTATTAACTGACAATCCTATTTTTTCTGCTTGTTCGCAACAAACGTTACCAACGTAATCTAACGGTTTGACAATTTTTGGCATGTTTTCTTTGGTCATCCCTATTAAAGACAAAAGTTTATCGTCCCATTCAAATTTGTCAAAATCAAAAAGCATACTTCCTTGTGCTTCAATATAATCGGTAACAAAATCCCCCGTAAAAAGCCCACGAACAAAATCTTTTGCAAAGGTTATTTTTTTCACCTTCTTAAAAGTTTCAGGAAAATTATTTTTTACGAATAAAATTTCGGGCAAACTCCAAATAGTATCTACTTCATGCTTGCACTTATCGAACAATTCTGCACCAAAATTTTCTTTTAAGTATTCTTTTTCTTTTATACAGCGAGTATCCGTCCAATAAACAGAGTTACAAACAGGTACGCCATTTTCATCCATAAGCACAGCAGTGTGAGTTGCCGCATCAAAACAAAGGCACTTAATATCGTCTGGATTAACACCCTTAATAACCGCCTTTATATTTTTGCACGCTGAATCATACCAGTCGTATGGATTTTGTTCAGCCTTTCCGCCCTCACCGAAAATTGTTGAATATTCTGCGGTAGAAGTCGCTTTAACCTTGCCGTTTTGGTCTAATAGAGTGGCTTTACACGCTCCGCCACCAAAATCTACACCGATTGTGTACATATTTACTCCAAATTATTTAATCGTAATGTTTTCACCTTTTATAGTTGCAACACGCCCTAAATCAACGTGTTTTTTGCATTCAGGGTGACAAATAAGCCATTTGTTTTTTGCAATAAGTTTTTTATCGCTACTACTATTTTCCAACGGCGTGTTTGTCCCACGGGGCAAAATTACTATTGTCTTAAAAAACTCATTTTCACGAGAACAAGGACAAAAATGTAGTGTGGTTTGATAAAATTCAACAGCCTCACCTTTTTTCACTAAAAAAGCTTTTATATTTGCAGTATCAAAACTGTCACCGACCATATCTTCCATATCGCCAAGCAACAAAATCATATCTTCAAGCGCAATGTTGATTTCTGAACATTTGTGCCATTCTAATGCGTTTAAAATATGATTTTCACCATAGCAATATCCGATTTGAACGTCCATGTCACCGAAATAACTGCGATAATACTTCAACGTTTCTTCCGTTTCAAAGTAGTTCACGCTTGCCATATATGACGCTCCACTTTCTGGAAGCTTAATATGTTTTTGTTCCTTTTTAAAGAAATCGTAAAAAGGATTATCAATAACCTTGCCTAGTTTATTAAATTCTTTGTCCCGTATAGAATAAATCTTCATACTTATTTCCCCCTAATTGTATGAATAAAACTTTTACTTTCTCCCGAACAAACCTTAATAACGTCGGGTTTTTCGACTATGTTTTGATTACTATCCAGCCTGTCGGGTAACGCCACCCATGGCTCAATGCAAATATACTGAGCGCAAGGTTTTGTCCAAAGTAACAAATGCTTAAAACTATCGTCTGCACAAATACTTGCAATCTCCCCGACTTTTTTATGTTTAAGAGTGAATTTTTTCGACTTAATATCCTTAAATACAAGTGCATCAACCGCAAAAAAATCATAGTTTAATTTAAGTTCTTCTCTCTTGCCTAAGTCTAAATATTCATCGCCTATAAGATTACCGAACAACGTCATTGACTTTAAATCTTCTTCCGTTTCAAATTCAATGCTATATTCTGAGAAATCGTGTTCAAGTGCATAACCCTCGTGTGCGCCGATGGTAAAATACATAGTATCTTTACCCTTGTTGACAACTTTGTACTCAATTTCAAGTTTGTCTGTAAGTGTGTACTTGACAAACAAATCAAACTCAAAAGGAAAACCTTCTTTTGAGGTTTTGTCATCAGAAAGCACAAACGTTACCGAATTTTCGTTACTTTCAACAAGCGAAAAATCAACCTTTCTAACGTAACCGTGCTTAGGCATTGTATATTTTACACCATCTAAAATATAACAATCGTCCTTAAATCCGCCACATACAGGAAATAATATAGGCGCATGCGAAGTCCAATAACGCTCATCGCCTTGCCAAATCACTTCTCTAAAACCATCATTAAAACTTACAAGTTCTGCACCTTTATAGTTTATAACAGCACTAAGTTTTCCGTTCGAAATTTTTACTTGTTTTGCCATTTATGTTCTTCCTCTTGTGAACAAAATATCCCACGATTTTTACCCGCCATAATCCATAGGCAATAATTTTTATAACCAGGGGCAACAGAGAAAGGGTGATAACCCTTAGGAACTTCAACCATGTCACCAGATTTTACTTTATAGGCTTCATTTATATCGCCTTCTTTTGAGTATACCATTTGAACGCCAAAACCTTGCGGTTTATCGAACTCAAAATAATATATCTCATCAAGGAATCCTTCATTTGGCATATTATCAAGGTCGTGCTTGTGCGGTGGGAAACTTGCCCAATTACCGTCTTCCACCCAAAACTCACCTATATACAACAAGTTTGCCTCAACTTTTTCTGAAAGATTAAATGCTGCTGTACGAGCATAAGCACCTTTACCTAAGGACTTTGTTACTATTTCTTCTGTTTTAACATATTGTGGCTTAAAATACTTTTCAGCAGGTGCTTTTGCAACTGCAATCTTTACGTCACCGCTAACACCGGTCACAGTAAATTCCGTATCTTTGCCAACGTAAACAGTTTCCGCAACGCCATCAAAAACATTCTGTCTTTTTCCTGCTTCAAAAGAAAATCCGTCGCCTTTAACAGTACATTTACCATATAGTATCATTAAAGCAAACTCTTTTCCCTTTTCAGTAATTGTATAACTCTGCCCGTCTGCAAGCTTCAAGAAGTCAAGTTCAGTAAAAGTAAGCGGGCTATTTCTATCAGTTATAACACGCTCATATCCATATTTTTCAACGTAAGATTTTTTAAGATTCATAATAAAACTCCTAAATATTTTCAAGTAACATTTCTTCAATAGAAATAACACGCTTATCCATTGAAATATTTTCTTTCAAAATTTCATATTCTGCTGGATTTTCAGTTACGATAACATTGCACCCCATTCTATCAGCTTCTTCAATTCGGTTGATAGCAACCGCCTTAATAACGTTTGGCATGTATTCGTTCATTATTAAATTTCCCGCAAGATTAGCTTCTTTTCTAATAAGCAAATAGTCTTTTACTATACCAACCTTTTCGATAAGCTTCCTACCATAATTAACGTCGTCAAGTTCACGAGCATAAGCAAAACTGTCTTGTAAAGTATATGACGTATTACTCTTTTTAACATTGAGTATACCACTTTCAATAAGATTTAGCAAATATTCATTAAAACCAATAACCTTGGTAGAAACATCAATTCCCCACTCTTTATATTCGTGTAAAATTAAACTTAAATCAACAGGATCATACACTACAACAGTTTTATATTTATTCATTAGTTCAGCCGCTTTTTTTGCCGTTACAAGAGTCTCATTGGTTTTGCCTGTAAGGAAGTATATGGAACTGCCCACATCATTGTTTTCACAGAAAGTATAATCAACCCTAGCTTTATCCAACAATTTTTTAACGTTCTTGACAGACGCAGGACTTTTAATAACCGCATCAACACCAAGAAGCACCAATGTGTCCGATTGCTTTTCTAATAAGTCAGACTTTATGCAATCACATACGTCTTCACAATAAATATTACCACAATTTATGTAGTTTTCAATTAACTTTTTAATATATTCAGGCATTTTTCCTTCAAGAACGAGTTGCGTTCTAAACTCACGAACAAACACCTTTGGATCCCAACCAGTAACACAATTGTT
The DNA here is from genome assembly GCA_045576035.1 of Christensenellaceae bacterium. Classification (GTDB taxonomy): domain Bacteria; phylum Bacillota; class Clostridia; order Christensenellales; family Borkfalkiaceae; genus UBA1259. Next base: position 6,498 of record JAZNFN010000166.1, on the reverse strand, counting down.
AGTACAAGCACCGCAAAGTGCACATTCATAAATATTGTCCGAAACTTCAACCAAGTCAATAGTTTCACTTGCGACAAGTGAACAACCAAGCGCTCTTGCCCTTGCAGTATTTCTTTCTAGCCCCGTTGCGTTACCTATTGGACAAACGTGACGGCACATCCAGCAAAATCTACAATTGCCCATTATTTCCTTAGACTTATCTGAAATATTCATATTTAATCTCCTTAAATTCGTTAATTAAAGACCAAGTTTGAACGGATTCATTATACCGTTCGGGTCAAGAGTCTTTTTCAACCCCTCAAACACCTGCATAGCACTTCCGTACTGCTCTTTCATAAGCCTACCAAGTTTAAAACCAACACCGTGGTGGTCATTGACAACGCCACCATGCTTCAATGCTGTTCTAATACCAAGATTCCAAATAGAATTGTGAAGTCTCATAGCTTCAACAGGGTCTTGCGGTACGTGTTCTTCGTCAATAATAAAGCGGTCATACATCATTGCGCCCCATTCATACCAGTGTGAGAAGTGCGCAATAAATTTAGCAAACGGGAAGTTTGTTTCAATCGCTTTTTTCATTTCCCAATAAATTTTTTCGATTTTATCATAAGAAGCAATTGTATCCATAGTGCCAAACATTTGTGGTAAATCCATCATATGTCCTGGATAGAAGAAAGTTATCTTTTCCTTCCACCATTTTTCACCATATTCACTGCCCAAATCTTCTGCGCCATACTTAATAAACGTTTCAAGCAAAATCTTCTCTTCAACGTCGACAAGTTCTTTAACGCCTTCGTAGGCGATATTCATAAATGCACCAGGTTTTGCAACCCCAACTATCTTTTTAATTAAACTTGCAGTTTCTGCTTCATCATATAAGCGCATAACCGATGGCTTAAACTTTTGCAAAATTTCTTTGCTTGCCTTAAACGCCGAACTCATATCCTTAAACAAGAACCCTCTAAATCTTCTAACTTCGGGCTGTTCATAAATACGCATTTGTGCTTTTGTTATAACGCCAAGCGTACCTTCTGAACCGATAAAAATTTGATTAAGGTCTGGGCCAGCAGCGTGCTTAGGTGTGGCGGACGTATTAATAATGTCACCATTGGGAAGCACAACTTCCATTTGTAACACCATATCATCAATTTTCCCATACTTGTTTGACACAACACCAATACCTCTATGAGCAAGGAAGCCACCAACAGTAGAACAAGTGAGAGAAGACGGATAATGCATAGTAGCATACCCCTTTTCGTTTGCAGCCCATTCAACGTGCTTATAGATTGCACCTGTTCCCACTTCAATATACATACCTTCGGTATTAATATCATATATTTTATTCATCTTTTTAGTATCAAGAAGAATTCCACCTGCAACAGGAATTGCACCCCCTTGTGAACCTGCACCACCGCCCCAAGTTGTTACAGGCAATTTATAGTAGTTTGCAATTTTAATAACCTTAGAAGTTTCTTGTGCATCTTTTGGTGCAACAATAAAATCGGCTTGTGGCATTTTTTCACCACGGTCGGCCCACATTCTTGAAAGCCAAAAAAAGTCAACGCTGTGCGTAAGTTTGTCGATTTCTTTAATAGAACAGTTTTCTTTACCGACAGCATCTTCAAGTTCAGTTAAAATTTGAGTAAATAAAAATTGATTCATTTTTACCTCCTAAACGATTGAATTTTTTTAATTTATTTTGTTCTTATTTATTATATCATCTATGAAAATTGTTTTCAACCATAAATGATATTAATTCATTTGACAAAAATATTTTCATAATATATAATCAAAAATGAAAATGATTTTCAGTTGGAGTAATGATGAGTAAGATTTTATTAGATATAAACATTAAATATGAAACTTTCAGCAAAGCAGAAAAAAAAGTAGCCGATTATATAATTGAAAACCCGAATAATATTTTACCATTATTTATAACAGAACTTTCAAATATTTGTGGAGCAAGCACAGCCTCTATCGTGCGTTTTTCTAAAAAACTTGGCTATGACGGATATCATCAGTTAAAATTTGCGCTTGCAAAAGAATCAAGCTCTCACCCGCTAAATGAAAACATAACTGCTAGCGATTCAGCATTTAGTATATTTGAAAAAATTTGCGATGACGTATATTATTCGTTAGAAAAAACAAAAAGCACAATAGATATTGCATCTATTCAAAAATGTTGTGAATATATATTAAAAACAAAAAAAATACTATTTTTTGGTTTAGGTAATTCCGCATCAGTGGCTGTCGACGCAGCACATAAGCTTTTTAGACTAGGCTTAAACGCCGCATCATACACAGACAATCACATGCAAGCAATCGCAAGCGCTCACACAGATAAAGATTGTGTTGTGTTTGGAATATCGGATTCGGGACGATCAAAGGATATTGTTCATTCAATGGAAACGGCAAAAAAGAACGGCGCAATAACTATCGCACTGACAAATCAAACAGCAAGCCCCATTGATAACGTAAGCGACATAATATTGCAAACAACATCAAACGAAGCGAATTATAGAGTTTTAGGTTTATGTTCAAGAATTACCCAACTTGCCATAATCGACTCTATCTATTCATATATTGTGTGTAATCTTCCTAACGCCGAAGAAAAAATTGACAAAACCGAACTTGTGCTTCGCCAAAAAAAGATATAAATAAATTTTATATTACAAAAGCCCACCGTTTAGATGGGCTTTTGTGCTTTTTTAAACTAATCAAAACTAACTACATTGTTGCCTTTTTTAAGTTTAATTGAAATAACGTCGCCATAGTTGCAGTTGTAACTTTCAACAACGTGTTTACTTTTTGCTGATATATTACCATTAATCGCAAAATTATTTTTTAAATTTATTGAAACATTTTTAGTTGCCTTAAATAAAAGTTTAACAACTTTGCCATTTACTAATTTTGCGCTAACCAACACGCCACCACGGCTTCTTAAATCAACGAAAGAACATTTCTCTTTCCATTCATCAGGAATTGCTGGGAACAATTCGATAAAACCTTTGTGGTCTTGCATAAGCATTTCTTCAATGGTATCGCAGAATGCAAAAGAAGCTTCTAATGTAAACGGTCTATAATGCCATTGAGTATAGCCAAGATTTTTATAATCTCCGTTTAAATGGAAACCGTTAGGCGCAACGAAAGCTTTTTCAAATATTTTAAGCTTTTCAGCCGCAGCATTTCCGTTATACATCATTGCATAAATTTGCGCACACATCGGGAAAGAAAATCCAACCCACCAACCTGTACCAAGTTGTTCAATTTGCAACATTGTGTTTTGGTAAATTGCAATATTCTTTTCGTTGTCGTAATTGATTAAATGTAAAGGATATAAACACATTAAGTGAGAAAAGTGTCTATGAGAGAAAGGTAAAACAATATCCCTATTCATCATAACAATATTTTCATCATTTATTGCTACATCATCTAACTTAGATAAAATCAAGTCATATTCAGAATAATCAAAACCAAGTTCTTTTGAGTACTTGCTTAAATTTTGATATAAATAAATTAATAGTGCTAAATCAAAATTGGTATTTGGCCTTAAAAAGTTTTCTTTCTTTTCTTCGTAAATTTCGGGTGAAGTAGATAACGGCAAATACAATTTACCGTCCTTTTCAACAAGTAGCGATTTTATTGCACTTCCAACACCTTTCAAGAACGGATAAAGGCGTGTTTTTAAGAACTTTTTATCATCAGTATACAAATAATAATCAACAAAACTTTGCGCAACCCATATAGAAAGTGTAGGCGACAATGAGAATTGCACCCATCCACCTACTGCACTGCCATTAAGAGTAGTTGTCCCGGGCAATAAATATCCGTTTACGCCATAGAATTTTTTAGCGTGTTTCTTAAATACGTTTCTAAGACTCCAAATATAATCGACAAAAACCCTACCCTCATCAAGTCTATTCGCTTTTAAATACCCTTGATAAGAAAGTTCTGTGTTTGTATCGTGGTGATAGTCTCCACGCCAAGGCGGAATAACGTCGTTATCAGCAGTCCAGACACCTTGCAACGGCATAGGATAACAACCTTTTCTTGAAGTTGACGCAAACAAGTACCAATTTATGTAATATAATCTAGACAGTTTTTCATCTGCTATGCGAATTGAAGATTTATTCCAATATTTTTTCCACCAAAGTTTATGTTCAGCAAAAAGCGCATCATAGCCGATATTTGCCATTTTTGTTAAAAACACCTTAGCACTATCAATAAAATAAGCATCGCCTTCGTTGTTTACGACCGTGTAGAATATTTCATTAAAGCCGTTACGCTCAATTATTTTTATAAACACCCCAAACGAATAATCCGTGCAAGTATTTTGTATGTAGTAAACGTAACCGTCTTTATTAAAATATTTAGTGTCAGGATAATTTAACGTATTGGTTTCATCAGCACTACAAAAGTATTCGGGTACACGAACGGATAGTTTAACTTCACCTTTCACTTTAATTACGCCGACTTGTTTTGTTGCACAAATAAAACTGTTAAGTACAACCTTGTTTGTGCCTTGTTTGGCACAAATTTGAGCCTCTGCGGTATATATGTCAAGCTTAGACAAAACGTCTTTTGTTGTAAAACCTAAATCAATATATATTCTTCCAGCCGAAAGTTTGGTGGGATAGTTGTTTTTGTTTTTCTGTTCAAAAATTCTTTGCTTTTCTTCCCAGTCTTTTTCATCGCCCGTACAGTATTTTATTAGGTTTTTATAATTAAATTCTTTTGCTGAAATAAATTCACGGGGTCTTTCGTCCCACAAATCAATTCTGTCAATAGCAAACGTCAACGGTCCTTCACCGTATATTAAACAGCCTAACATTCCGTTGCCAAGTGGGATAGCTTCATCCCAGTTTGTTATACTTTTATTAAAATTTAATCCGTATTTTTTCATTGCAGTATTATTCATAGCACACTCTCAATAAATTTTTAATAAAAATCAAAAAATCTTCAACTACTTTTTTATATGTACATAATCATATAATAGCAGTTGAATTATTATTTTTGATAGACAAATATCCCCTTAGCAAAAAGGGATACTTGTCTATCAAAACTATATTTGTTTAAATAAATTTTGTTTACAAGTGGCAAAATTTTGCCACTTGTAAACATAGTTTTAAGAATTAAGCCTGTTCAGCCGTCCAAAGTGTAGGCATACCAGTTGCGTCGTCATAGTGCCAACAACCTTCTGCATAGTCTTCGGAATAAGTATAAATATTTTCAGTTATTAACGATTGATTGTCTCCTTCTATGTTTGCAATGTTGTTCGTTGCAACAGTAAGATATATAGAACAAATAGCGCCGTTATATATTCCATCGGAATTATCTTCATAGAACGTTCTATTGCCAATTCCAGTAAGATTTCCAGCCACTACCGTCTTTATACTATAACAGTAAGCGAAGTGGAAGTTGTTACCATTGCTATGCGGCGCAAACGCAAGTAAACCAGGGGCAATTAAAGTTTCAAGGCTTAATAAGTGCATAAACGCATAGCCGTAAATTAGTGTAACGTTTTCATGACAAACTATTTTCTTAATAGTTTTATTTCCACCAGTTGCACCGAAAGCTTTTTCTTTTATAGCTTTAACAATCGCAGTTTTTTCTACACCATCAACAGTTCCTGTGTGTGTACCCTTAACGTATACTTCTTCAACGTTATAATTAGATAATCCACTAGCAACCCAATATCCACCAGCTGCTTCGCCTTCTTTTGCCACCCACTCATAAAGAGTATTTGCAACTAAACTATCTCCACAACTACATACACCTTCAACGTATTTATGAGAACCTGCTGCAACTTTTACAATTTCACCATTATCATTATAGTACCAAGAAGCAACCCCACAAATTGGTGTTTTAGAATATACATAATATGAGCCAGAGTACAACGCATTATCACCACCATTGGTAAATGATTCAGGCTTTGACATTAAGAATACGTCAGTTTGTTCTTGTGCATCCGACTGGTTAAGGTCATTAAACAAGAAACGATAAGGTATTCCGTTAACTTGACCTAAAATAACAACTTTGAGCGATTCGTCGTAAGCAAAGTTCAAAGAGTTAATAGTGGTTACGCCAGGAGCAATAACCTCCACCAAACCACGACAGTTCATAAATGCAGTTCCATAAATTGTAGTTACGTTTTCGTGCATTACAACCTTTTTGATTTGTTTATTATAAGAATATGGGTTATTTGGGTCGTCACCTACAAGAGCACCAGTAAACGCACCTGTCTTAACACCAAGAACTTTATCTTCGCCGTTTGAGCCGTTGTGTGTGCCTTTAATATAGATTTCTGACACATTCTTATTAACTAACCCAGATGCAACGTAACCACCAAGCGTACTATCCCATTCGTAAGTTACGTTATTAACTATGCTATCACCACAAGAACAAATACCTTCAACGTAAGTATGGGCAGTTGCTTCACTAAGAACAATTTTACCTTCGTTATTGTATTTCCAAGTATTTATACAGTCAATTTCATTG
>JAZNFN010000165.1:0-6223 GCA_045576035.1 Christensenellaceae bacterium | reverse complement strand
TTATCCCACTTTTTTTGAAGATTATACAAGTGTTGGAGGTATAGTCAGTGAAGTTTAACGATAAACAGACTTCGGTTTATAACGGAAATAAATTGCGTGTGGAAATTTTCGGCGCATCGCACGCTGATAAAATAGGCGTAGTCGTGGACGGTTTTCCCAAAGCAAAGGTTGACCTTAATAAACTTCAAGCATTTATGGATAGGCGCAGGGCAAAAAACACCGCTTATTCAACAAAAAGGTTTGAGGGTGATAAGGTAATCGTTGAAAGTGGGGTAGTGGACGGCGTACTTGACGGTAAGTTTAGAGCGATTATTAAAAACTCTGAGCAAAAGAGTGTAGACTATAAAAACGTCGTTAAAACGCCAAGACCCTCGCACGCAGACTTAGTTGCGTGGTTAAAGTACGGGGACGGATTCGATTACCGTGGCGGTGGCAAGTTTTCAGGGCGTATGACAGCGCCTATGTGTATAGTGGGTGGAATCTTAAAGCAAGTATTAGAGCAGAACGGCATTGAGATTAACGCATATATCAGCCAAATAGGTAAAGTTAAAGGCAAGAGTTATAACGATATTGATATAGATAAATTCAAGTTTAACTTTGAAGATGAAAACTTTCAACTTTTAGACTCGTCCGTTAAAGAAGAAATGATTAAAGAAATTGAAGACGCAAGGCTTTCGGGCGATTCAGTGGGCGGTGTTATTGAGTGCGTAATAACGGGTGTTCCCGTAGGAACAGGCGAATATATGTTCGACAGTTTGGAAAGTGTAATTTCCCACCTTGTGTTTGCCGTGCCGGCAGTTAAGGGCATAGAGTTCGGTGCAGGGTTTAGTATAAGCGCTATGCACGGAAGCAAGGCAAACGACAGTTTTTATTACGATGGCGATAAGGTTAAAACTAAAACTAATAATAATGGTGGAATTAACGGTGGTATGGCAAACGGTATGCCTATAACGTTTAGGGTGGCAATAAAGCCCACGCCGTCAATTTCAATAGAGCAAGATACGGTAGATTTGACACAAAAAACTAATACGAAGTTAAAAATTGCAGGCAGACACGATGCTTGCATTACGCCAAGGGCGGTTGCAGTTATAGAAGCGGTAAGTGCAATAGCAATATTTGACAGCTTAGGAGTATAATTATGGATTTAAGTAAAATAAGAGAAAACATTGACGTAATCGATGATGAGATTGCACAACTTTACGCTAAGAGAATGAACTTAGTAAAACAAGTTTCAGAGGCAAAGAAGCAGTCGGGTAAGGCAGTCAACGACCCCGATAGAGAAAGGAATATCTTGCTTCGTGTAACCGATAAGGTTGACGAAGATGTTCAGGTTTATCTAAAAAGAGTTTTTGAAACTATGTTTGAAACAAGCAAGGCTTATCAAACAATGAACGCTGAGTACAAGTCTGAAATAGGCGAAAAGATAAAGGACGCACTTAATAAAGGTGAAATTAATTTCCCTGTTAAAGCAAAGGTGGCTTGTCAAGGCGTTGCAGGCGCATATTCGGGCATTGCAGCGGATAGACTTTTTGAACTTGCCGACATAACGTACTTTAAGAACTTTGACGGCGTTTTCCAAGCAGTTGAAAAAGGATTTTGTAAGTACGGCGTGCTTCCCATAGAAAACAGTTCGGCAGGTAGTGTAAACCAAGTTTACGACCTTATGAAAGCGCATAAGTTTTATATCGTAAAAAGTTTGCGTGTTTCAATAAACCACAATTTGATTGTGAATAAAGATACTTCGATTAAAGACATTAAGGAAATTTTTTCGCACGAACAAGCGCTTACTCAGTGCAAAAAATATCTTGAAAAGTTCCCGTTTGCAAAAATTACGGCTTGTCCCAATACAGCGGTTGCTGCAAAAATGCTTGCCGAAAGCGGTAGGAAAGACGCTGCTGCAATATCTTCAAGGGAATGTGCCGACCTTTACGGCTTAAAACTATTAGAAACTAACGTTCAAGACAGCGACAACAACTACACTCGCTTTATCTTGATAGCAAAGGATATGGAATTTTATGCAGGGGCAAACAAAATAAGTATTATGACCACGCTTCCGCAAAACGCCCCAGGTAGTTTGAATAAACTTTTAGCAAAGTTTTCAAACCTTGGAATTAACCTAACCAAACTTGAATCAAGACCTATTGTGGGTTCGGGATTTGAATTTATGTTCTACTTTGACTTTGAGTGCGATATTAAGTCAAAGGGCGTGCAAAACCTTTTGATTGAACTTGATAATTCTACCGAACAGTTTACTTTCCTTGGCGCATATAGTGAAAAAGTTTAATTATGGAAAAATTCGGTTTAATAGGAAGAACGTTAAAGCATAGTTATTCAAAAAAGATACACGCTCTTTTGGGTGATTACCCTTACGACCTTTACGAACTTGAACCACACGAGTTAAAGAGTTTTGTGTCTTGTGGTAACCTTTCGGGCTTTAACGTAACTATTCCTTATAAAAAAGATATAATGCCATACCTTGACGTAATTGATGGCGATGCTAAATTAATTGGCGCAGTGAATACCGTTGTCAAACGTGACGGAAAACTTTTCGGTTATAATACCGACTTTTTGGGTATGAAGTATATGCTTAGCCGTGCAGGAATTTCGCTTTTTGATAAAAAGGTTATGATTTTAGGCACGGGCGGTACGAGTAATACTGCCGTTGCCGTTGCAAAAAGCGAAAAGGCAAAAGAGATAGTTATAGTTTCTCGTTCTGGAAGCGTAAACTATCAAAACTGTTACGAACATATAGATACAGAAGTTATAATCAATACTACACCCGTCGGTATGTATCCTAATAACTACGCTTGCCCGATTGATATAACTAAATTCAAAAATCTTTTAGGCGTTGCCGATGCGATATATAACCCCGATACTACGGAGTTTTGCTTTAAGGCAAAGGGACTTAATATTGCTTATACTAACGGACTTCCTATGCTTGTTGCGCAAGCAAAATACGCAACTGAAAAGTTTTTAAATAAAGAGATTTCTGATGACGCTATTGAAAAGATTTTAGATAAACTTTGGGGTGAAACGTTAAACGTCGTTTTAATTGGTATGCCTGGTAGTGGCAAAACGACCATAGGCACAGCGCTTGGTATCCTACTTGACCGTGAATTTATTGATACTGACGCACTCATTGAAAAAAAGGACGGAAGAGATATTCCAACTATTTTTAGAGACAGTGGCGAAGAGTATTTTAGAAAACTTGAAAGTGAAGTGATTAATGAAGTGGGTAAACTTACGGGCAAAGTTATTTCTACGGGCGGCGGAGTAGTAAAGAATCGTGACAACTGTTTTGCTCTTAAAAGTAACGGTATAATCTTTATGATTGAAAGGGACTTGGAAAAACTTTCTCGTTTAGGCAGACCGCTTTCAAAGGACAGTCAGTCGGTAAAAAATCTTTATTGTGAGCGCATAGACAACTATCATTCTTTTGCAGATTATATAATTGAAAACAATGGCGATATAGATTCAGCCGTTAAAGGAGTTGTTGATTTATTATGAAAATATTAGTTGTAAACGGACCAAACTTAAATATGCTTGGTATTCGTGAAAAAAATATTTATGGTGATAAAGATTATAAGTCGCTTATTGCTCTAATAAAAAAATCGGCAAAAGAGCGTGGGGTAAAGGCTAAATGCTATCAATCCAACTATGAGGGCGATATTGTAACAAAAATTCAACGTGCATATAAAAAGTATGACGGAATTGTTATTAACCCCGGTGCTTATACGCATACTAGCGTGGCAATATTAGACGCACTTAAAGCGGTAAATATCCCAACGGTTGAAGTACATATATCCGCTATAAATGAACGTGAAGACTTCCGCCAAATTTCGTTTGTTGGTAAGTTTGCTTTTCTTACGATAGCGGGAAAGGGTTTTGACGGATACGTTCAAGCACTTGACGCAATTATTAATAAAGGCTTTTGTCACAACTAACGGTTGATAAAGTGCAAATAAAAAACGGCGCAATAGGTCGTTAAATTCCTCGCCAATATGTAAACTATTGACTTCGGACGTTTGCCTACTCTTGCTTGCTTTTTATTCGCCCTTTTAAAATCAACCATTTATTGTGACAAAAGCCAACAATCAAAATGTTTTTAGTCCCTAACGTAAAGTTGGGGACTGTTTTTTTCGACAAAAGGTTTAGTTTTTTTGCTTCGTCTAACTATAATTGAACGCATAAACGCCAAGTTTTGTTCATATATTTTTATAAAACGAAGAACAGGAGAGCGGTTATGAACGAAAAATTACAGTATGCTACTATGCTTGAAATTCCCGTAAGCACTTGTAGCGTAACGACTAAAACTACTAAGAAAAGAAAAGCAAGGCGTAAAAAAGAAGTTAGTCCAGAAGCGGTTAAAGAACAATTATTTAGTAAAATTAATATGCAAGAATCCGTGGCTGAAAGTCAGGTAGAAACACCTGAATGGCAACAAGCTTATGACCAAGCCATAAACGAAATTAAAGAAGAAGAAAACGCCTTTAATCAAGAAGTTTTGCTTGACGAACAAATAAGTGAACAAGAAAGAGTTGTCGACGACCAACAAGTTGATTATGTTGACAACACGGTAAGTATCGTACAAACTGACAAGAAAAAAAAGAAACGGTTTAAGTTTTCGGTTATCGGGGCGCAGTTTGCAGTAATAGTGGTGCTTGTTGCAACTATAATATTGACAAGCGCACTTAACGTGGATAGTGGAATAAACGTGTTTTTTAAGAACGTTTTTGGTAGCACGGTAGAACAGCCTGTCGACGCACGCACTTACGCTGATTTTGCGCCTGTTATCTCTATGGGCGACAACGACGGTATGCAAGTTTCAGAAGGCGTAATTTCTGTTGGCGGAGAAGGTAGTATTTATTCACCTTGCGATGGAAAAGTTACATCGCTAACAAAGGGCGCAGATGATAGATATACGATAGAAATAACGCACAGCGAAAACTTTAAGACCGTTTTATCGGGCATTGAACACGCATACGTTGGTTTGGAAGATTTGGTATACTTTAATATTCCCGTAGGTTACCTTTCATCAGACGGTGCTACAATGTGCTTTACACAAGGCGACGGAACGATTATTTGTGATTACCAAATAGTAGATAACACGGTGGTATGGGCGGTTTAAGTTTATCGGTACACCCTTTGTTTTTTCTGTTTGGCTTTTACTATGCACTAACAGGCAGAATTTTTACTTTCGTAATATATACTGCAACTGCGGTTATTCACGAATTAGGTCATTCATTCGTTGCGTCGGGCGCAGGGTATAAACTTAATAAAATAACACTTATGCCGTTTGGGGCAGTAGTGTCGGGCGATATAGATGGACTTAAATTTGCCGACGAAATGAAAATAGCAATCGCAGGACCATTAATAAATATAGGCGTAGGACTATTTTTTGTGGCGACGTGGTGGCTTTTTCCCGAAACTTACGCATTTACCGACGTAGTTGCAGAAGCGAATTTTTCTATGGCGATAGTTAATCTTCTGCCTATTTTCCCGCTTGACGGCGGTAGGGTGCTTTGGGCAGGGCTTGCTGACAGAATAGGAAGCGCTCGTGCAAGCGCAGTGTGCAAAATCATAGGCGGAACGTTTGCTTTAAGCCTATTTGCATTGTTTATAGTAAGTGCTTTTTATCAAATAAATTTATCGCTGTTATTCTTTTCGCTGTTCGTGCTATTCGGTGCGTTCGGTAAGGCTAAGGAAAATAAATACATTAAACTTTACACTGCATTATCAAGCGAAAGGTTAGCACGAGGTATGCCGTATAAAAAGCAAGCGATTGAAAAAAGTGCAACGGTAAAAAAACTTATGAGTATGCTTGATGAAAATGCCGTGAACGAAGTAGTCGTGTTTAGTGGCGAAAAGGAAGTAACCGTATTAAAGCAAAATAGAATAGGTCAGATTATAGAATCGGGCGACTTGTATTCACCCATAGCAAAGTATATATAAAAAACAAAAAAGGCGGCGCAAGCCGTCTTTTATCTATACATTTTAAGTGTGTTAGAAACAATTTTTACTTCAAAGGGTATGTTTTCATAAAGTTCGCCGTCAACGTTGACGGTGCAAGGTGTTTTTGTTGTGATTTTTACGTTTTTACAAGTAAAGTGCTCAGTTTCTTTAAAAGTCATAATTTTACCGCCTTTCAATTTAAGGAAAGCACCTATGATTTTAATTTTCTTTATTGCTTTAACCGCAATGAAATTTAACACTTCATCGGTGG
>JAZNFN010000164.1:0-13545 GCA_045576035.1 Christensenellaceae bacterium | reverse complement strand
ATTGTCGTCCTTGACGTTTACAGCATCGGCTTCTGCTGAATACATCGCCTCAACTACCGTGTTTGATTTTTCAGCTTCACAAACGTAAATTACTGCTTGTGATAACGGAATAAGCCCTTCGGGCAGTCCTAAGTTTTGGTACGCTGTTAGCGCACTTGTTGCCACCACTAATGCGTTGGGGTCTGCCATACCCACGTCTTCTGCTGCGTGAACTACAACACGCCTTGCAAGAAGTAATGGGTCGCAACCGCCCTTAATCAATCTTTGCATATAGTATAGTGCAGCGTTCGCATCGCTTCCCCTTAGACTTTTACAGAACGCAGACAATATATCATAGTAAAGATTTTCATCAAACGATAACGCTTTTTGCTGTATACTCTCTTCTGCATCTTTAAGTGTAACGGTTATTTTTCCATTATCATCAGGGGCGGTGGTCAGCGTTGCAAGTTCAAGTGCGTTATACGCTACCCTTAAATCACCTGCCGATGCTTTTGCAATATGTTCTAACGCTTCTTCTTTAAAATCTAAGTCGTAGTTGCCAAGTCCGTTCACCTTATCGTTAAGCGATTTTTTAAGCGCCTTTATAATGTTTTGTTCGGACAAGCGTTTAAGTTCAAACACCCTACACCTTGAAACGATAGCGGGTGTCATTGCCGCATAGGGATTTTCAGTGGTTGAACCTATAAAAATAATATCGCCCTTTTCTATTGCAGGAAGCAAACTGTCGCTTTGCGTTTTATTAAACCTATGGCACTCATCTAATAAAAGATAAGTTTTCTTACCGTACAGTTTTGCGCTGGTTTGAGCGTCTTCAACAACCTTTTTAACGTCGGCAACGCCACTGTTTACGGCGTTTAGTTTAACAAAGTTTCCGTCCGTGCCGTTTGCTATAACGTTGGCAAGCGTGGTCTTACCACAACCGGGGGGGCCCCAAAAAATACAACTACCAAGCCTGTCAAGTTTTATCGCACGGCGAAGCAAGCCCGTTTCGGACACGATATGTTCTTGCCCTAAAAAATCCGAAAGCGTTTTTGCACGCATACGCTCTGCAAGTGGTACGTTTTTATTTTTGTCTACTGCTAAATCAAATAAATCCATAGATTTATTTTACCATATTGGATATTTTTTTTCAAGTCATAATACAATATAATATGACTAAAACGTTAAACTCTTTTTTAGAAACCTTAATATTTTTCATTTTAATTGCCTTTGCAATTATACTTTCGTTTGCGGGTGACTTTTCTACTGCCGTAATTGACGGTATAAATTTATGGTTTGCGTGCGTTCTGCCATCGCTTTTTCCATACTTTATCATAACCACTTTATTATCCACCCTAAAAGTTACGGGCAAAATCTCAAACGCACTTTCACCCCTAACCAAACGACTCTTTAACGTAAACGGTTCTGTTGGGTATGCACTGTTTATGAGTATTATTTCAGGCTACCCTATGGGCGCAAAAATAGTTTCCGACCTTAAAGACGGCGGTATGCTAACCGACACGGAAGCCACACGCTCAGCCGCACTTTGCTCCACTTCTTCACCCGTGTTCTTAATCGGTAGCGTAGGAAGTCTTATGTTCAAAAACGCCTTTTTCGGCTTAATGCTTTTTATATGCCACATAATTTCAATAGTTTTAGTAGGCGTTATTTTTTCCTTTTATAAAAGAAAAGAAAAATCGACGGCTAACTTTAACGCCTTTACGCCAACTAAACTTGATAATCTTTTATACGATAGCGTGTATTCAGCGGTTACTTCTTCGCTTTTGGTGGGTGGTATCATAACGCTTTTTTACTTGATAACCGAAGTTTTGCTATCGTTTAACGCCCTAAGTCCATTGACCTTTCTTTTTGAAAGCGTTATAGGCGATAAGCATACCGCACAAGGATTAGTGCTTGGCATTATTGAAAGTACCCGTGGACTAAAAACACTTGCTGGGGGCGGAATAACCTTTCTTTCTTTGCCCGTTTGTGCGTTTATTTGTGGGTTTGGTGGTATTTCTGTGATTATGCAATCGCTTGCATACCTTAAAAAAGCAAAAATAAAAACCGCCCCGTTCCTTTTTGCAAAGTTACTATCGGCGGTTATAAATTTTGTTATCGGTTTGGTTTTTTCCTTACTTTTTATTTAACTTATCAATATATTCTTCCACTGCCTTAGGAACGTATTCACCAACGTTTCCTTTAAGTTCTAAGATGTTACGCATTGCGCTTGAACTTATATGCACAAGTTCCTTTGGCGTAGGAATATAAAGAGTTGTCATTTTAGGATACATGTCACGGTTATAACGTTCCATCGTGGTTTCATACTTATAATCGTCAAGGTCCCGTATGCCACGCACGTTTACCGTGATATTACTTTCTTTCATAAAGTCGACAAGCATACCCGTAAAGGTTTGAACGTCCACCCTATCGTCACCCAAAAAAGTGTTTCTTATCATATCCGTTCGTTCACTTAAACTGAACATAGGTTTTTTATCGACGTTTACGCCAACTGCCACCACGACTTTATCAAATATTTCCAAGCATTTTCTTATTACGAATTCGTGGCCTTTGGTAAGTGGGTCAAACGTCCCTGCAAACACGCAAGTTTTCATATTATTCTCCCTTTTTGAAAAAAGTTAAATGTACTCTGCCGTATTTTCTTTTATCATAAACGGTAAGTCCGCAAATTTTGTCTTCAAACGGCTTTTCATCTTCAAAAACGACTATTCCGTCATTGTTTAGCGCACTTTCCACCACGCTTAAAGCCTTTATGCCAAGGTCAGTTTTATACGGTGGGTCAATATATATAACGTCAAACTTGTCCGTTGTCGTTTTTAATAAGGTTATCGCATCGTAATTACTTATACGATACTCATCGTCAACTTTAAGTTTTGCAAGATTTTTTTTGAGCAGTTCTAAACTCTTTTTAGATGCGTCGTTAAAGGTAACGCTGTTCGCACCCCTTGAAAGTGCTTCTATGCCCATAGCGCCCGTACCACAAAACAAGTCTAGAAAGTTACTGCCATAAATCTTAAACTGCAATATATTGAAAAGACTTTCCCTAACCTTGTCCGCTGTGGGACGTATATCCGTTCCGCTAAATTCGTTTAGCGCCCTGCCTTTATATTTACCGCCAACTATTCTCAAAATTATTCTCCGTAAATAGCACGGTGCTTTGCCTTAATCATTTCTTGCTGACGTTCAATCTTCTTAGCACCTAAAATGTACGCTATACCAACCGTCAACACGATTACGGGGATAGCCAAAAGCGCCCAATAATACATATACGGGTCTACCACGATAGGTGCGTCTTCAACAACGGGAATATTCGCACGAGTAAATGCAAACACCATCATATAAATAAACGAAGCAATTACACCCGCACCCGTATTATTTGGTCCGACTGCAAAAATCAATACCGTATGAATTAAAAGTAGCACAACTAAGGGTACGCAAGATATTCCACCGAATAAAAAGCCTTTCCACGCCTTGTATTCTTCTTTAAGTTTTAAGGGAAGTTCTTCACCCGTTTCAATAATGCGCATACGCTCTAAGTCGTTTGCAACACGGGCTTTTAGTGCATTTTGTCCGTCTTTATATGACGTTGATGCAACGATAAAAACGTAAAGCGCAACGTTTAGCACCAAAAGAACGTACTTCAACCAAACTAAACTTGGGTCGGTAATAGCCATTATGCTAATTGCAATCATTGCTGCAAAAAACAAATAGCAAAACGAAATGAACGATTGTTTAATGTAAAACCACATATTTTCACCTATGTAACGTATATTTTTTGCGCACGAAGCGCAACCTTTGTCAAAATTTCATAACTTATCGTGCCGTACTGTTTAGCAAGCACGTCGGCATCTTCTAATATAGGGTAAAACCCTGAAAATAGACCGTTTACCGCACTCACGTCCATACACCGATTGTTAAAAATCTCTTGCGTGTTTTTGCGGTCAAGTCCATCGGCATATCCATAACGGACAAGCGAAATATCCCTATCCTTTTCAGATTTTAAGTCGCCGTAAAGCGCAACGTCATTAACGTTAAGGTGGCGTGTTTTAAGAACGGGGGCGTACACTTTCATAATCGGTTTAACTTCAATTAAACTACTTTTAAACGGCTTGTAACCGTAAAGCAATATTCCTATTCTTACCATATCTGCTTGAACGCCCGATAAAAACCCACCGCTTGCCGATATATGACATATTGCTTTATTATTATAACCCTTAACAAGATTATTTGCAAGCAAAAATTTATTTTGCGCAACATTTAACGATTTTTTATTTTGTGGACAAGCAAAATGAGAGAACATTCCACCAAGTTTTACTTTTTCGCTACCCTTTATCGCCATTAAAATTTCATTTAGTTCTTTTAAGTCATCAACGCCTGCCCTGTTCATACCACTATTAAACTTGACGTGGACGTTTACCGACTTGTTTTGCCGACAGCACTCTTTATCTAGTGCGATTATACTTTCAACGCTTTCAACCGCAGGGGTAAGCCTATGAAAAACAACGTTTTCAAACTCGCAAGTTAAGGGCGGAATAAGAACTAAAATTTCCTTATCTATACCCGAATTACGAAGCGTTATACCTTCTTCGGTAAGTGCCACCGAAAAACTGTCCACGTCCTTATATAAAGCGTTTGCTACTTTTGATGCACCGTGCCCGTAAGCATCAGCCTTTACTACGGCGTTAAATTTTACGCCCTTATCAAGTTTACCCTTTATCGCCTTAGCGTTTTCTTTTAACGTAAATAAATCTATAACGGCTTTATTTAACATATTTATATAATATGAAAAACCGACGGAAAAAAGTTTTCCGTCGGCAATTTATTTATAAATTATTCTTCCGCATATTCAGCGATATAAGGCAAGTTTCTATAATATTCCCCACAGTCAAGCCCGTAACCTATAACGAAAAAGTCGGGAATAGTAAATAACGATATATCCGCATCACATTTAACTAAGCGCCTATCGGGTTTATCTAAAAGTGTTATTACCTTTAACGAAAGCGGATTTCTTGCTTTTAGCATTTCAACTAAATATTTAAGCGTTCTGCCCGTGTCGATAATATCTTCTACGATTATAACGTGATACCCTTTCACGTCTTTATCTAAGTCCATTGTTATATTAACAGTACCCGAAGAAACCGTTCCGTCAAAATAACTCTTAGCACACATAAAACCAATTTCACAAGGAACTGTTATAGCCTTACATAAATCAGCCAAGAAAACGAACGCACCTTTAAGAACACTAACTAATAAAATCGGCCTTCCGTCGTAAGAATCGCTAATTTCTTTGCCGACTTTTGCAATAGCCTCTTTAATTTGTTCTTCGGTTATAATAACACGCTTTATTCTTTTGTTAAACTCTTCAATCGTCATAGTTTTCATAACAACCCCTTTCCCTTTTGTGTGTTTTAAAGATTATATCATATAAAAAGACATTTTTCAACAATATATTTAAACTTAAATAAAAAAAGCACCTGACTTTTAATCAGATGCTTCTTGTATTTATTAGTTTCTCGGATTTTTAAGTTGCGCTTGTGCTGCGGCAAGTCTTGCAATCGGTACTCTGAACGGTGAGCAAGAAACGTATGATAAACCAATCTTATGACAGAATTCGATTGAAGACGGGTCACCACCGTGTTCACCACAGATACCACAGTGCATTTCTTTACGAACGCCACGACCAAGTTTAACAGCCATTTCCATAAGTTTGCCTACGCCGTTTTGGTCGATTTTTGCGAACGGGTCGTTTTCAAAAATCTTAGAGTCATAGTAAGCGTTAAGGAATTTACCAGCGTCGTCACGAGAGAAGCCGTAGGTCATTTGCGTTAAGTCGTTAGTACCGAAACAGAAGAATTCTGCTTCTTCTGCAACTTCGTCAGCAGTAATACAAGCACGTGGAATTTCAATCATAGTACCAACTTCGTATTTAAGAGTTGACTTAGCAGCTGCGATTTCTTCATCAGCAGTAGCAACGACTACGTTCTTAACACATTTAAGTTCTTTCTTTTCGCCGATAAGCGGAATCATAATTTCGGGAACCACGTTCCAATCGGGGTGTTTAGCTTGAACGTTGATTGCTGCACGGATAATTGCCCTAGTTTGCATAACTGCAATTTCAGGATAAGTTACTGAAAGCCTACAACCACGGTGTCCCATCATTGGGTTGAATTCGTGGAGTGAAGCACAAATTTGTCTAATTTGAGCAGAACTTTTACCTTTCTTAACAGCAAGAGCATCGATGTCCGCACCGAGCGTAGGAATAAATTCGTGAAGCGGTGGGTCAAGGAAACGGATAGTAACGGGGTTGCCTTCCAAAGCTTCGTAAAGCTTTTCAAAGTCGCTTTGTTGCATAGGAAGAATTTGTGCAAGTGCTTCTTCCCTTTCTTCCTTGGTTTCAGAACAAATCATTTCACGGAAGATTTCAATTCTGCCAGGTCCGAAGAACATGTGTTCAGTACGGCAAAGACCGATACCTTCTGCACCAAGTTCACGGGCTTTTGCAGCGTCCTTAGGCGTATCAGCGTTAGTACGAACGCCAAGTACACGATATTTATCAGCCCAAGCCATAATTCTGCCGAAGTCACCTGAAATAGTAGCATCTACGGTAGGAATTGCGCCGTCGTAAATGTTACCGGTTGAACCGTCGATAGAAATGATATCGCCTTCTTTATAAGTTTTACCAGCGAGAACGAACGTTTTAGCGTCTTCGTTGAATTCGGTGATTGCAGAGCAACCCGATACACAACAAGTACCCATACCACGAGCAACAACGGCAGCGTGTGAAGTCATACCACCACGAGCGGTAAGAATACCTTGTGATGCTTTCATACCTTCGATATCTTCGGGTGAAGTTTCAAGACGAACTAAGATAACTTTTTCGTTTCTTGCTTTCCATTCTTTTGCGTCTTCTGCGGTGAAAACGATTTTACCACAAGCCGCACCAGGAGATGCACCGAGCGCTCTTGCAGCGGGCCTTGCACTCTTTAATGCCTTAACGTCAAATTGCGGGTGCAATAAGGTGTCAAGGTTTCTGGGGTCAATCATAAGAACTGCTTGCTTTTCGTCAATCATGCCTTCGTCAACAAGGTCGCAGGCGATTTTAAGAGCAGCGGCAGCCGTTCTCTTACCGTTTCTAGTTTGAAGCATATAGAGTTTGCCGTGTTCAACGGTAAATTCCATATCTTGCATATCTCTGTAATGGTCTTCCAAAATCTTGCAAACTTTTTCAAACTGAGCGAATGCTTCGGGGAACTTTTCAGCCATTTGAGCGATAGGCATCGGTGTACGAACACCTGCAACAACGTCTTCGCCTTGTGCGTTGGTTAAGAATTCACCCATAAGTTTCTTTTCACCGGTTGCAGGGTCACGAGTAAACGCAACGCCCGTACCACAATCGTCGCCCATATTACCGAAAGCCATTGCTTGAACGTTAACGGCAGTACCCCAGCTGTAAGGAATATCGTTATCACGACGATACACGTTTGCACGGGGGTTGTCCCACGAACGGAAAACTGCTTTGATTGCGCCGATAAGTTGTTCTTTGGGGTCAGACGGGAAGTCTTTACCGATTTTAGCTTTGTATTCAGCTTTGAATTGATTTGCTAATTCTTTAAGGTCGTCAGCCGAAAGTTCAACGTCAAGCTTAACGCCCTTTTCTTCTTTCATTTTGTCGATGAGTTGTTCAAAGTATTTTTTACCAACTTCCATAACAACGTCAGAATACATTTGAATAAATCTTCTATAACAGTCGTACGCCCATCTAGCGTTGCCTGACTTTTCAGCCATAACTTCAACAACTTGTTCGTTAAGACCAAGGTTTAAGATTGTGTCCATCATACCTGGCATTGACGCTCTTGCACCCGAACGAACTGATACTAAAAGCGGATTTTCAAGGTCACCGAATTTTTTACCGGTAATCGCCTCCATCTTTTCGATATATTCCATAATTTCAGCCATTATAGAATCGTTGATTTGCTTGCCGTCTTCATAATACTTTGTGCAAGCTTCGGTAGAAATGGTAAAGCCCTGAGGAACAGGAAGACCGATTTTGGTCATTTCTGCAAGGTTAGCACCTTTACCACCGAGAAGTTCACGCATTGAAGCGTCGCCTTCGCTGAATAAATAAACGTATTTTTTCATTAGGTTATTCCCTCCAAATTTTGTCTTAAATGATTTGTTTTTTGCACATAATGCTTTTTAACTTATTTATTTTACTATAAAAAAATTTTTTTATCAACTTTAAATGGGGCGTTTTTAATATAAATTAAAATTTTTCACTTTTCACATAGGCTGATAAGTTCGCCAATCGACGAAATTTTTTCTTCTGCACCGTTTAAAATATAGTATTCTAATAGTTTAAGTGCTTTGACTGCGCCCTCATCTTTATCGGTAAGTTCACCGTTTTTAGCTAGGATAAGCGCTTTAAGGGTAATTAAATTTATTTCCCTACCATCACCGTCAAAACACTCTTCACATAAAAACGCACCCGTACGGTAATCAAAAAACACTCTGCCGTCGATATTTTCTTCACACTTAAAGCACCCCGACAGCGTGAGATTGTATCCCACGTTTTTAAGCGCCGAAACCAAAAAAGCAACTAATTTTGAAAGGGGATTGTCGCCGTACGCAATTTCTTTTAAAGCGTTTATGCAAAGAAAAAACTCATCGGCATCAACCATACTTTCCTTATAAAAACGCTTAATAAATTCAAGAACCGCTCCCGCTGCAAAGTATTTTTTTATATCTTCCCTAACGGGATAAAAACTGTCGATTAAGCTTGCGCCTATCACCGTGCGCTTTTCTTGCGTTTTTGAAAACACAAATTCGGCAAAACAAAAAGGCTCGGCTGCAAACTTTAACTTTGCGCCCGCCTTTTTTACGCCTTTTATCTTAGCGGAAACTACACCCTTTTCAAGAGTGAAAACGTTAATTATTCTGTCGTTTTCTCCAAAGGAAACGCCACCTATAACTATTCCGCTTAATTTTTCTTCCATAAATCCTTAATCTTTGTCTAATTGTTTATAAAAAAGATAATGCGACACGTTGCCCGTTTTAGAAAACAGCTCCCACGCTTTTTGGGCGGGCGAGGTCGATTTGTTTTTCTTATCCATATTCCCTCCGCTAAAAATAGTTTGCGGAAAGAACAACTTTTTATTCAAACTTGTTTTGTCTAATTTTCGTAGCCGTACTGCTTCATAAGTTGAGCGCTGTTGCGCCAATCTTCTTTTACTTTAACGTAAGTAGTAAGCATTACTTTTCGTCCCAAGAACTTTTCCATATCTTGACGGGCAAACGAAGAAACTTCCTTTATCGCCTTTCCACCCTTGCCGATTAAAATGGCTTTGTGGTTAGGTTTTTCGCATACGATGTCTAAATTTACTTCCATCGTCCTACCGTTTTCTTTTAGCCCGAACTTGTTAATTATTATGGCAACGCCGTGCGGAATTTCTTTATCGAACTTCAAAAGAATTTTTTCACGCATAATCTCAGCGACCATAAATTTTTCAGAACGGTCGGAAACAATGTCTTGCTCAAACAACTTTTCCCCGTCGGGAAGTTTATTTAATATTACCTTTATTAGTTCTTTTACGTTCCTATTTTTTCTTGCAGAAACGGGCACGATTTCCACGTTTTCCTCAGCAAGTTCTTTAAGTTCGGAAATCAAAAGACTTTCGGTCATAATGTCCGTTTTAGTGAGCGCAAGTATTGTCGGAACGTTACCGCTAGCGTACTTTCTAAGCAATGTTCTATCCGTATCGCTTATTCCTTCGTGCGCATCCATAACGAAAAGTATTAAATCTACGTCTTGCCCTGCATCTGCAGTGGTTTTTTGCATAACCGAATTTAAAAGGTTGTCCGCCTTGTAAATACCGGGGGTGTCGATAAACGCAATTTGATAATCGTCAGTGGTTAAAACGCCCAAAATTCTATCACGGGTGGTCTGTGGCTTGGGGGATACGATTGCAACCTTTTCCCCGACAAGCACGTTAATAAGCGTGCTTTTGCCTGCGTTTGCCCTACCGACTACGGCAACAAAACCGCTTTTCATTGTTCATACTCCGGGTGAAGAATTTTCATAACCGCTTTTTCTTTTTCACGCATTTCTTTCTTGTCTTCTTCGGTCATGTGGTCATAACCGAATAGGTGCAATAATCCGTGAAGAATAAGATACTCTCTTTCCCTTTGCTCGCTATGCCCGAATTCTTCTGCTTGCGCACGAATTTTATCATCGCACAAAACTATTGAACCTAAGAAAATATACTTGCCTTCAAGTTCGGTCTTGCATTGTTCGGGACGAAGAATTAAACCCTTAATGCCTTCCATACTTGGATAGGATAAAACGTCGGTAACGCTATCTACACCACGGGTAGACATATTGAGATTTTGCATGCTTTCGCAGTCGTTGAACACTAATTCCGCCTTAAAGTGCGCCTTTTGCCCAAGCACTTTATAAACTGTTTTTGCTAACTTTCTTACCTTTACTTTTCTATCAAGACATTCAACTTTTAATTTTGCCATAATTATAACTCCATACCGTCAAGGCTAACCTTGGGATATTCTATTCTGCTGTGATATACACCTGTCAAGTGGTTTACTACCGTGTGGATAATAATGTTTAGTTCTTTTAGCGTTATTTCGCAGTCTTCAAACTGACCCAACTGCATTCTTTCGTTTACTATTTTTCTAACGACCGCTTTAACGTTTTCACGAGAACGGTCTTGAAGCGTTCTTGCGGCGGCTTCGCACCCGTCGGCTATCATAAGGATTGCCGCAATCTTTGTCCTTGGCTTTGGACCTGCGTAGCAGTACTGCGTTAAATCAACTTCACCGTCAGTGAACTTTTGCGCTTTGCCGTAAAAATAAAGTATAGGCAGCGTGCCGTGGTGCTCTAAGCAAACGTCTGCAATTTCCTTTGGCAAACGACTGCGCATAATCAAATCGTAACCGTCTTTGGTGTGTGATTTTATTATGTTTGCAGAAAGTTCCGGGGTTAAATCATCGTGGGGGTTTACGCCGTCTGCTTGATTTTCCTTAAAGAATTCGGGGCGACGAAGTTTACCGATATCGTGATAGTATGCACAAGTTCTTGCAAGCAATGCGTCTTCGCCGATTGCCGATGCACACGCTTCTGCAATGTTGGAAACAACGATAGAGTGATTGAACGTTCCCGGTGCTTGCTGAATCATTTTCTTGATAAGTTTTGATTTGTGTTCAATAAGTTCTGAGAATTTAAAGCAAGACACTCTCTTAAAACACGCTTCAAATATAGGAAGTAATATCATTAAGAAAGCCACTGCAAGTGGACCTGATGCAACACCGCTTATTAAATCGGCAACCACGTTACTGCCACCGTGCTCTATTACAGTCATCGCAACACACACTAAGGACGGCAAAGAAATTAAAAAACTCATTATAAGAAGTTTCATTCTTGAATACACGTTGTCCATACAAAGCGTTGCTATTACGCCCGAAGAAAAGCACATTATAAGCGCTGGATAATTCCCATAGTTAAACGTTGTGCCAGAAAAAGAGTCGAACAAAAAGATTATAATACAGAATATAACGTTCATAAAGATTGCTGTTCTTCTGTTAGTTAAAAACAAAGTTAACAGTGCAACGATTGACAGTGGGCGCAAATAAATGTTAGCATATTTACCACTGACAAAACACACTATTAATGCTAGTTCGATTATTAAAAACAACATTTCCGAATTAGCGGCGTTTCTCAAAAAGTTCTTATCTTCAAAAATAAAGTAAAGCGCCATTATTGCAACGGTTAAAATAAGCAATATCAAAAAGTGAATGGGCGTTGCAAGGCTCTTTAAATATTCGCCTAAATCTGTTCCACCCGTCTGTCCGTTAAAATAAACCGCTAGCACAAGTAGTGCTGCTATAACCAACGTATTTATAACGTAGGTAACGACGTTTAGAACGTAATTTCTTGTTGTCCACGGCAGAATTTTCTGCGATTTGGTTTGTGTCATAATGTTTTTCCTTTTGTTTTTTCTTTTTTCCGTTAGCGTTAATTTTTGCACGGAACAAGCATTTAGTTATCCCACCACCGTAACCAAACGGTAAAGTGCGGTAACTTCGTATATAAATTCTTCCCCGTCCTTTATCTTATTGACCGAAGAAGACAAAATCTCTTTTTCGCCAAGTGTTTCTTGCGCAAATATTAGCGCACTGCTTTGGTCGTTATCTTTTTCTGAACGGTATGTAAACGTTTTGTTTACGAGCATTGAAACGGTTGCAAGCACGTTGATTTTAACGGTCTGCTCTTTTATAACTGCAAAGCCCCCCACCAAAACGTCGCCTTTTTTAACTTCTTTTCCCACTTCCACTTGTGCTGTGCCACGGTAAACTTTAAGTTTCTCAATAATTCCGTCTTCTTGCGCAACAAGTTCATAGACGTTTCCGTCAAGCGTCTCAACTTTTTCTTGCGATAAAACAAGTTCGACGTTAAGTCTACTTCCCTGTTTTTTACAAGATACGAAAGATAGATGCGGGCTAAATGCAAGTATGCCGTCTTCAATCTTTTGCAAGTCAAGCGAAGAAAAGCGCACCCACGGTTTAACGCCGTTTTCATTTAGATAACCCAAAACTTCACGCTTATAAATGCTTCCGCTACCCGAAAAAGAAAGCGCAAATACAGTATCGTCCGCAACAAAAGCGGTAAGCGCAAACACGACTGCCCCGATTACCATACCGAAAGAGCGCATAAGCCTTAAAAGTGGATAGCCCTTGCCTTTTTCACGCACTTTTTTTATATTATAGCACAATTCTTTTGCGATTGCAAAAAAATTTGCGCTATCCTTGTACGAAACAGCAACAATTAAACGTTTAGTAGACGTTTTTTTAATATCGTAAAGGTCAATCCCACGTCTTTTTACCACGTTTATAAACCTATCAAGGTTTAATCCCGTTATTTTATAGACGGTATAAACGCCCACTATTCCCTTGTTAGAGATTTTATTTTTCCACAAATCACCACGTCCCCCGAACAGTATTTTTTAATATATAAGTTTTCGCCACGAACGGTAACCGAACCCTTTTTCAACGACAAAACTATTTCGTCAATATCGTAGTGCGCAATGCAAGTTACGTTTTCAAAGTACCACGCACCATCGCCTAGCAAAAGCGCACGAAAAACAGGCTCTTTGGGAAGTTCAACGCTGTTAAAACAACTTTTAATATTATCAATAAAACTCATAATTCACCTGTATTTATTTTATGCTTAACGGGCAAAAAAAATCCCAAAGCGAAAAACCGCTTTGGGATATATAGATTTTTTCATTACGCTTTGTAATAGTTTATCAAACAGCCTTTTAATATGATTTGTTTTTCAGCGTCGGTAAGCGCATCCATTTTAAGAGTTATTTCACGAGTGTTTTGACCGATTACTTTTGCCTTGAACTCTTTTGCGCCCGAAGATAATAACTCTTTAACGTTTTCAACGTAAACGTAATCGCCAACAACAAAATCGTTTTTATCTGCAAGGAAGGGAAGCATCCCCCAGTTTATAAGATTGCTTCTATAACGCTTGGT